>JASKZX010000182.1 GCA_030147435.1 Savagea sp.
TCGGTTACGCGCTCGCATCATTTTTAAGTGCATTTAGCCCAAACATTTGGGTATTCGTCTTTTTACGTTTCGTTCAAGGATTTACAGGAGCAGCAGGAATCGTCATCGCACGAGCGAGTGCGCGTGATATGTATTCAGGAAAAGACTTAACGAAATTTATGGCTCTTCTCGCACTCGTAAACGGAGCCGCGCCGATCCTTGCGCCAATTTTCGGCAGTTTCGTCTTAACATTTGCGCCGTGGACAGGTGTGTTTCACGTATTAGGCTTGATCGGTATTGTGATGTTTATCGCTGTCTATTTTTATTTACCAGAAACATTGCCTGAAAGTCGCCGCGCAGAAAGTAGTATTTTCGGCGTGTTTCGTACATTTGGAGAGCTATTAAGAGATAAAGAATTTATGAGCATTTCACTCGCTCAAGCATTCATTATGGGAAGTATGTTTGCATACATTGCAGGGTCGCCATTTATTTTACAAAATATGTACGACGTTTCTCCTCAAGGGTTTGCCTTTATTTTCGGGATGAACGGTCTCGGAATTATTTTATTTGCGCAACTTGCAGGATGGCTCTCAAGCCGTATGGAAGAACAAAATATTTTACTCGGAGCGACATTCGTTTCTGTTTTCGGAAGTGTCATTCTCGCGTATGCCGTTTGGGGTTCGCCATCACTCATCGGGGTTCTCATCGGTCTATTTTTCATCGTCTCTAGCGTCGGAGCAGTATCGACGACTGCTTTTTCACTCGCCATGAACGCACAAGGAGATCGTGCAGGAAGTGCGTCTGCCTTTTTAGGATTACTTCCATTTATCGCAGGAGGTATTGTTTCTCCGCTCGTCGGTATTCAAGGAGATGCTTCCGCTGCGCCGCTTGCAGTAATCGTTCTCGTACTCGGCATCGGAGCAACAATTATGGCCTTTTATGCACGTCGCCAATTAGCACAAGTAAAATAAGAAACGAATGAAAAAATGAACCGCTTTCACAAAATATACTTACGAGTACACAAATTAGACAAAAACGTGTATGATAGACATAGAATGTCGTTTTTCTAAAATTTTAAAGAGGTGAATGAATTAATGGAATATCGTATTGAACATGACACAATTGGTGAAATTAAAGTACCTGCAGATAAGCTCTGGGGTGCACAAACACAACGTAGTAAACAAAACTTCAAAATTGGTGGAGAAAAAATTCCACTCGGCGTTATTCGCGCATTCGCACACTTAAAAAAATCAACAGCTATCGCAAGTAACGAACTCGGTCAATTATCAGATGCAAAACGTAAAGCAATCGTGGCAGCAGCTGAAGAAGTGATCGCAGGTAAATGGGACGATCAATTCCCATTAGTCGTATGGCAAACAGGTAGCGGTACTCAGTCAAACATGAACATGAACGAAGTACTTGCACACCGTGGTAACCAATTACTTGAAGAGTGGGGCGAAGAAGAACGTCTTCACCCGAACGACGACGTGAACAAATCACAAAGTTCGAACGACACATTCCCAACAGCATTACACGTAGCAGGAGTTCTCGCAGTAGAGAATGACCTTTTACCAGCTCTCGAAGTATTTAAGAAAACGTTACAACAGAAAGAAGAAGAATTTAAAGAGATCGTAAAAATCGGACGTACGCACTTACAAGATGCGACACCACTTACACTCGGTCAAGAGATCAGTGGCTGGACACGTATGCTTGAGCGTTCAGAAGAAATGATCAAAGAATCCGTTGAAAAAATGAAAGACCTCGCAATTGGTGGTACAGCAGTAGGTACTGGACTTAACGCACCAGAAGGATTCGGCGAAAAAGTAGCTGAAATCATTTCAGAATCAACAGGTGCAGAGTTTAAATCAGCGCCAAACAAATTCCACTCATTAACGAGCTACGATGAAGTAGTATACGTACACGGTGCGTTAAAAGCACTCGCAGCAGACTTAATGAAAATCGCTAACGACGTTCGTTGGTTAGCAAGTGGCCCACGTTCAGGAATCGGTGAAATCGAAATTCCTGCAAACGAGCCAGGTTCATCAATTATGCCAGGTAAAGTAAACCCAACACAGTCAGAAGCATTAACGATGGTCGTTGCTCAAGTAATGGGGAACGATACGACAATCGGTTTTGCAGCGAGCCAAGGAAACTTTGAGCTCAACGTATACAAACCAGTCATCATCTACAACTTCTTACAGTCAGTGAAATTACTCGCAGACGGTATGTTAAGCTTCAACAACAACTGTGCGGTCGGTATCGAGCCAAACCTCGAAGAAATCGATAGCAAAGTGAAAAACTCACTTATGTTAGTAACTGCACTCAACCCACATATCGGGTATGAAAACGCAGCGAAAATTGCAAAAACTGCACACGCAAATGGCACAACATTAAAAGAAGCAGCACTTGAGACAGGACTTCTTACAGAAGAAGAGTTCGATAAATACGTTGTACCAGAAGATATGGTTGGTAACTTAAAATAAGTACCAGAGAAATCTCCTACACGTCAATGTGTAGGAGGTTTTTTATTTGGAGAAAAGAAAGCCTTATGAAAAAAGATGCAACTAATAGGGAAGAAAACTCGTATACTATGTAGAGGAAAGGGCGTGAACAAAAATGAATGAAAAAATGAAAAGCGCACTCATGTATTTCATGATGTACTGGTTACTTTTCGGAATCGGCGTCTACTTCGGGCAATTTATCCCGTTTACGATCAGCCGAGTCATTAGTGTCGTCATCGTCATTACGATGCTTGCGACATTACTATTCCGATTTGGACTTCCGACGTATTTACTTCCGATTATCGCGGCAGGACTCGGAATTACGTCGTATCACTTCTTATCGTTTATCGTATCGACAGAAGGGATGGACTATTTCTTTAGTGTCGTCATCTTAGC
>JASKZX010000105.1 GCA_030147435.1 Savagea sp.
TGAGCATGTCTTCTGTTATATCGGTTAAAATCGTCGGTTCATAAAACGTTCCTTTTCTTTCGAGACGCTTTCCGCCGGTTAGGACTTTAGCACCTTTACCTCTCGCATCCTTCACATGTTCTGTTACTTTTTCTAAACCACTTTCATTAATTAAAGGACCGATATCACAACTTTCGTCTCGTCCATCACCGACAGTTAGTTCTGACGTCTTTTCTGCTAATCGTTCAGCAAATTTTGTATAAATATTCTTTTGGACGTATATTCTGTTTGCACAGACACATGTTTGTCCCGCGTTTCGGAATTTTGAAGCCATGACACCGTCTACTGCTTTTTCAATATCTGCATCTTCGCAAATAATAAATGGCGCATGTCCTCCAAGTTCCATCGACACTTTTTTCACATTGTCCGCACTTTGACGAATAAGCTCTTTTCCGACGGCAGTCGATCCTGTAAATGTTACTTTACGGACGCGTTCATCTTTCATAATTGTATCACCGATTTCTTTTGATGAACCGACGACTAAGTTGACAACACCTTTTGGAAATCCTGCTTCTTCTGCTAATTCAACGAGACGCATCGCAGTTAGTGGACTCGCACTCGCTGGTTTCATGACGACCGTACAACCAGCAGCAAGCGCTGGTGCAATCTTACGTGTAAGCATCGCCATCGGGAAGTTCCACGGTGTAATCGCTGCAACGACACCGACTGGTTTTTTACGTGCAATCATTCGTTTATTTCGGCTTTTTGCTGGAATCGTCGTTCCGTATAAACGTTTTGCTTCTTCTGCATACCATTCAACGTAATCTGCACCGTAAATGACTTCACCGCGTGACTCTTTGATCGGTTTTCCCATTTCACGCGTCATGAGTTGCGCTAAGTTTTCTTTATCTTCTATTAATAGCGCATGCCATTTTTTTAATAATTCTGCTCGTTCGTAAGCTGTCGTCTCTTGCCAATCGATAAACGCTTCGCTTGCGGCATCGATTGCACGTGTCGTTTCTTTTTCACCACCGTATGGTAATGTAGCGACGACTTCTTCTGTCGCTGGATTAATAACATCAAATGTCTTTTCTGCATCTGTTACCCATTCACCTTGAATGTACATTCCTTGTTTCATCATATTCCTCCTTAATGTATTGCTGCATGTGTTGCTTCATGTAATCGACGATTCAGCTGTACGACATGCGACGTCGTTTCTGCATCTGACCAGCCGAGCACATGTCGCATATATTCTACGACCGGTTCTTTCCAACGCATGACCCACTGAATGTCGAAAAAGATTGTCCCTGTTCTTCGCATGAAAACATCAAGCGGTGTCATCGCCATTTCAAAATACATGGAATAGAGCAAAATGAGTTGAATGACTGGTGGTATTTCATGCGAAGGATCAACTTTCGGAACGAGCGATAATACATCGTCAATATTCGTTCCGTAAATCGCGAGTAATCCACGCGCTTCCCGCTCATTCAGTGCTGCACGTTCCATAACGACAGGTGCCATATCATGAATGTATGCTTTATAATCGGCAGGTGTTTGGAAATTACCGCCTGATAAGCGAATATATTGCGTTTCACACGGATTGCATGAAATCCCGTGTTCACGGTGTAGCTTTTTACAAATGCGGTCAGTAATTTCTTCTGCCATTAAACGGTAGCCCGTTAATTTGCCACCGGCGATCGATAGTAAACCTGTCGATGACTCCCACACTTCGTCTTTACGCGAAATATCAGAAGGCGACTTTCCTTCTTCTTGAATGAGCGGACGAATGCCTGCCCAACTCGATTCAATATCTTCTAAAGAGACATCGATGTACGGAAACATCTGTCGAACCGCTTGTAATAAATATTTTTTATCTTCAACTGTAATATGCGGATTCGCTAACGGACCGTGGTATTCCGTATCCGTCGTTCCGATATACGTTTTCCCACCACGTGGAATCGCAAAAATCATCCGTCCATCTGTATGATCAAAGTAAGTCGCTTGGCGTAGTGGAAATTTCGATTGATCGATGACAATATGGACACCTTTGGAATGAAATAGCTGTTTTCCTTTTGCGCCTTTATCTTTTTCTAACAGCTCTTCTACCCAAGGCCCTGTCGCGTTGATGATTGCATGACCGTACACGTGATATTCTTCACCTGTCAGTTGATCGACTAATGCAACACCTGAAATTTGTCCATTTCGATCGTATGAAAAATGACTCGCTTTCATGTAGTTAAACATGACTGCTCCTAAGTCATTTGCTTTTTTCAACACTTCTATCGTCAATCGCGCATCGTCCGTACGGTATTCGACATAATAGCCACCGCCTACTAAATGTTTTCGATTTAATAACGGTTCTTTTTCAATTACTTCTTTTCTCGATAACATTTCACGACGCTCTTCTTTTTTTACTCCCGCTAAATAATCGTACATTTTCAATCCGAAAGAGGTAGAAAGTTTTCCGAGCGTTCCTTCTTTATAAATCGGAAGTAACATCGGTTCAGGATGCGTCACATGCGGGGCATTATGGTAAACGATCTCTCGTTCTCTTCCGACATCGGAAACGAGTTTTACTTCCATCTGTTTCAAATAACGGAGACCACCGTGCACGAGTTTTGTCGAACGGCTCGACGTTCCCGCTGCGAAGTCTTGCATCTCTACTAACAAAGTAGAAAGCCCTCGCGCCGCACTATCTAAGGCGATACCCGCTCCTGTAATCCCTCCTCCGATAATGATGACATCAAATTCACTTCGGTCGAAATGATGTAGTTGATGCGTGCGTTCTTCAAAAGATAATCGCTTCATCTCATTCGCTCCTTCTTCTTCTCTCACTCTATATTACCATTCCTACCCTTTTTTGTAGAATGTAAAACGAAAAAAGCCGTCCGCAGCAAGGCTGCAAACGACTTATTGAATGAAATAATCTTCTTCTTCTAACCAACGTGAAATTTGTTGTTTATCTTCTGGCCACGTATCGGAGCCTTGTTGAAACACTTTCTCTTCCACTAATTCAAAATGGCGACGGATTGGATTCCAATGCCACGTTGAGAAATAATGCACATCATTTTGCTCATGATACATATACCCTTCAATCGTTTCTTTATCTTTCTGTTTTAAGCGTTCCATATACGCATCTCCCTCGATTGACGCATCGTGCATCTCATCGTGTTGATAAACAGAAAGTAACTCAATTTCTTTTTCTCCTTGATATAAAAGAGCTGTTCCATCTTTTAAATACAATGTGAGGAAATGTTTGTCAGGCTGATCAAATGAAAAGACGCGTTCTCCTGTCACATAAGACGGTTGTAAAACACCGGCGTCCTCATCGTCTCCGATTAAATAAAAATCAATTTGACCGTGTGTAGCCTCTTCATTTTCACTCGGTGTACGTGTAATATAGAGCGTCTTTTCCGTCTCTTCATCTTTTACTTTAAAAGAGACGAGTGCTCGTTTTTCAATGACCGATCGCTCCAATCGAATCGTCGTATCTTGATCATTTGTCGGACCGATCAACACTGAAATAATATCAGCAGGTAATTCAATCGCTGCATAATCATAGAGGCCGAGTCGTTTCTTTTTCGAAATGACAAATAACGGCGTCCCATCTTCATGCATAATAATAATCGGCAAACGTTCGCTCTTTAATACGTCTGTTGCCGCTTGTTTCATATCTTTTTCCATTTGTTTCATATCCGAAGTTTGTACGTAGCGGAAAAATCGATCCGCTTCCTTTTCATTCGATGGTGTTATATGTACAGATTCATAAAAAAGTGTTTGATCATTTTCTTGTAAACTCTTCAATGTACGACCGACAGTCTCTTCGTACGAAGATAAGTGAGTGGCGTACATATGCACACCGACGAAGAAAGCGAGTGTGAAAATCGCTAACCATATAATATTGCGTTTCACTCATTCACCTCTTTTCATTTCTTCACGTCCGTTAGAGAAAGTCATACTTTCTCCTCCAACGAGCAACTTTCGTGATAACGTATCAATCAAAAGTATCGCTCGACAAAAAAGATACTCTTATGTTAACACAAACTGATTGCTAGGAACTAGCCTATTTGACAAACCTTCTCAACCTTTTATGAAAAAAATACGAACTTTTATCCATTTTGTCAACCGCTCGTCGATATTTTTCTGTTTTTCATTTTTTCTTTCTAGTAATTTCCTTTTTTCTATAAAAAACCTAGCCACTGTTTATAAACAATGACTAGGTTTGCTTGAAAATTTCTTTTATTTTTGTAAAAAGCGGTAAAGCATCATCGCAGATTCCCCACGTGTCGCTTCGTCTTTCGGTAAGAAATAACCGCCATTTCCGTGAACGAGTTGTAAACCGACTGCTTGATAGACAGAATCTTTCGCAAATCCGCTAATCTTTGCATCATCGCGGAATGGTTTCGGTTTGGCAACTAACATATACTCGCCGTCTTTCTCATAAGCGAGTGCACGGATGAGGAATGTCGCTACTTCTTCTCGTGTAATCGATTGATCCGGGTGGAACTGTTGATCAGTCGTTCCGTGAACAATTCCTACCTCTGCAAGTGCTTCAATACTTGGATATGCCCAAGCGCGTGAAGCAGGGAGGTCGCGGAATGTTCCTTTATACGTATTTGACGGTTCAAGTGATAAGCTACGCGCAAGCATGACAGCGAATTCTGCTCGTGTAATCGAGCGATGTGGATGGAAATATCCTTCTTTATCTCCAAACACAATTTCTTCGTCAGCGAGTGCTTGAATCGCTTCATAAGCGACCGTTTGTTGAATATCACGTAATTGAACTGGCTTTGTTTCTTCTTCTGAAACAATTTCTTGTAACTCGCCGTAAGCTGCTTCTTGTACGACATAACCTGCTGCGTCTTTTACAGTTAATGCGACTGTATCATTTTTCATTACAGCATCTTTCACTTCGAATGAAAACGTTCCGTCACGAGCGACGTCAACGAGTTGTAATTCTGTCTCTTTTCCTGCGCGTTGAACAGTATATGACAACTGGAATTTGTCGTTCATATCGGCTTCGCTACCTGTTAACGTTTCTTCAACTGCGACAAGGTCGAAATATTGATCGTCTAACTGACCTGTTACAACTTTTGTCTTTTCATCATAAGTCACATTTTTAAACGTCGGTGCTGTCGATTTTACGTAAACAGGAAGTGCCATATCCGAAGCAACTTCAGGACGACCCGTCAGTGGCTCTGCATTGTATGAAAGTAAATATACTCCATCATCTAATGCGACACGTTCTGTCTTTTTATCCCACGGGATGTATGTTCCGTCCCAAGAAATATCGAATGTTCCTTCTTGGTTACCGAAGGAATGGTGAATATATCCGAGACGGGCAAGTTCTCCCGCTGCGATATCGGATGCTTCTAAATCAATCACTTCGATATAGTTCATACCGACAGGACCTGTTAATTGATAATAAACGAAAGCATCGATCGGCATTTCTTCATCATTCACTGGTAAATCCATCATCGATGAACCGAAGTAACCGACTTTCGTTGGCGCAACTGCACCGAAGTCAATCGCAAATGGAACAGTCGCTACAAAGTTTCCAGCGTGATTGTACACGCGAATATATCCTTGCACTTCGCCTTTTTTACCTGTCGTATCTTCTACAGAGAAAACGAGACGCTCTTTTTTACCACTGCCAAGCGTTACTTCTTTCGTATCGAGAGACACTTTAGCATCGGTATCATTTTTAATGACATCTACAGATAAACGATACGTTGCTTTACCTGTCGTATTTGATTGTAAAACAATTTCTCGTTTATGTGTGTTACCTTCTTCTGCTTCGACATAACCGAGAGCCATCGTTCCTTTTTTATGAACTGCACGTTCCCCTTCAGGTGTGACCCACGCTTCTTGTTCTGTATAAACGAATACTTCTGGGTCAATTGCTGCTGTTGGATGGACGCGTCCTGCCCCTTGGTCAAATACGTCATACGTTTCTGTATCTAATAGTTGAGCAGTGTTTGATAATGCGAGTTTCACATCCATCGGTGTCCATTCTGGGTGTTTCTGTAAAAGTAATGCGACAACACCTGCGACATGAGGAGTTGCCATCGACGTACCTGTTTTTACGTCATATGCTTTTTTGTAATCTGTCCCTTCAAAGACAGGTACTGTTGATAAAATATTCGACCCTGGTGCTACGACATCTGGTTTAATGTCGAAATGTGGAATCGAAGGACCGCGTGAACTTGACGGTGCCATTTCGTCACCATCTGAACGTTCCGCTGTTACTTTTTCTACTTTGAACGTTCCTTCATTTTCTTGTAATGCCTCAAACAATGCTTGTCCATCTGTATAAGACATATCAAATACTGGAATCGCTTCGAATGATTCACCTAAACGAACGTCTGCAATTCCTGGAGCGTTCGAACCGGTTTCGCTATTGTAAATAATGATCGCTTTTGCTCCAGCATCTCGTGCGTTTTCCATTTTCGTGAAAAATGGAATGTCTCCACGAACGACGACAGCTATTTTATCTTTCACATCGACTTGTGCAAAGTCTTCTTCTGTTCCCGCATTCGGAACAGCGACGAGTTCATACGTATCGTCTAATTGTTCTGACAAATCTGTGAGTAACGTCGTCATCATTAAAGG
>JASKZX010000107.1 GCA_030147435.1 Savagea sp.
TCTTTAATCGCACGATACGCAGTTCCTTCACTTACCGATAAAGCTCGTGCGACTTGTCGAACAGATATCTTTTCTCCTACGGCTAATCCTTCAATATAACGTAAAATTCGTTCGTGTTTCGTCGACATAGTTTCACCTTTTCTTTTCACTCTAGTCCTTTATTATACGCATGAATCATCATCTTTGACAACATCTATGCGCTTTAGCCAAACTAAACAAAAAATGAGGCTAGACAATAACGCCTAGCCTACAATTTATACTGTATGTGTATCTCCTGGTTTCATCACGATTGTTTTCGCTGTCGTTACACGACTGACGAAATCTTCTGGGTTTTGACGAATCGGTGGGAATGTATCGTAATGAACCGGAACGACTTCTTTTGCTTTCGTCCATTCCGCAGCAAGTGCTGCTTCTTTCGGTCCCATCGTGAAATTATCACCGATTGGTAAAAATGCTAAATCAATATCGAACAATTCTCCGATTAATTTCATATCTCCAAAGAGTGACGTATCTCCTGCATGATAAATCGTTTTTCCTTCTGCTTCGATAATCATTCCTGCAGGCATTCCCGTGTAAATAATCTCACCTTCATCTGTCGTATAAGACGAGCTATGAAATGCTTGCGTGTACGTGAGACGACCAAATTCAAAGTCATACCCTCCGCCGATATTCATGCCGTGAGCATCGACTCCTTGTGAGCCAAGGAAAATTGCTAACTCATTCGGTGCGATCACTTTCGCGCCACTTTGTTTCGCGATTTGTACCGTATCCCCGACGTGGTCATTATGACCGTGTGTCAATAAAATATAATCAGGATTTTGTTCTTCAACGACTAAATCTGTCAATTCATTTCCTGTAATAAACGGGTCAATAATTAACTCCAATTGTTCTGTAAACACTTTTACGATCGAATGTCCATGATAAGAAACTTTCATAAAAACCCCTCCTTAAAACAATTGCTTCTCTCCCTATTATGTACCATTTTTCATTTTTTTCAAACACCAACCTCTTTTCTTCTGCTTTTTGTTCTTTTTTTTGTCGTTTACTCATCTTTTTTCTCACTCCTTTTAATAAATGAGTGTAAAAGCTTGTTTTTTTGACTAAAAGACGTTTTAATTACTCTTAAGCATTAAAAATAAGTGTAGAGGTGATTTTATGAACGTTCCATTTTATTCAGAAGAAAATCAAGGGACACATCAATATTTCTCACTCGGACAGTTTCCACTAGAAGAAGGTGGCGTTTTAAATGATGCAACACTCGCTTACAATACGTATGGATCATTAAATGAAGAGAAAACGAATGCCATTTTAATTCCGACGTGGTTTTCGGGCACGACGAAAGATATGGAAGCATTCATCGGAAATGGACGCGCTATCACTCCCGAAAAATATTTCATTATTTTAGTGAACCAACTCGGAAACGGACTTTCAACTTCTCCTCACCATTTGGAAGATCCTCACGCCCGAGCAAACTTCCCTCATATCCGTATCGGTGATGACGTACGCGCACAATATGAACTCGTCACAAAACAGTTCGGACTCACTGAGCTTGCACTCGTCTTCGGTGGATCAATGGGCGCACAACAAACATATGAATGGGGTGTTCGTTATCCTCACTTCGTCAAACGGCTCGCTCCTCTTGCTGGAACGGCTAAAAATACGGTTCACGACTTTTTATTTACACAGACGTTGCTCGATGCGATTACATCAGACCCTGCTTGGAACGAAGGAAAATATCACTCTCCTGAAGAAGTAGTAGAAGGTTTAACACGTCACGCGGACATTTGGGCAGTGATGGGGTTAAGTCCTGAGTTTTACAATCAACGTCAATGGGAAACACTCGGCTTTGAAACAGTTGAGCAATTTTTAAACGATTATTTACGTGCACTTTTCCGCGCGATGGACCCGAATGCATTATTAACGATGGGTTGGAAATGGCAACGCGGAGATGTTAGCCGTCATACAGATGGTGATTTAAAAGAAGCACTTCAACGGATTACTGCAAAAACATTCGTCATGCCTGTTTCAACAGATATGTTTTTCCCTGTACTCGACTGCGAAAGAGAACAGTCATTTATTCCGAATAGTGAACTCCGCGTCATCGATAGTATTTTCGGGCACTTTGCCATTTTCGGAGGCGAAGGAGAAACCTTTTACGAACAAGTCGACAAACATTTACGTGAATTACTCGCAAGCAAATAAACAAAAAGCACTGGAACGAATATTCATTCGCTTCAGTGCTTTTTCATTTTACATTAATTGTTTTGGATCTTGATATGGACGGTTTTGCGCTTCAGCTACCGCTGCATATGTGACGTGACCTTTATATGTGTTTAATCCTTTAAGCAATGCATCATCTGCAAGACATGCTGCTTCAAGACCTTCATTTGCAATACGAAGTGCATAAGGAACGGTTACATTTGTAAGTGCCATTGTCGCTGTACGTGGAACTGCTCCCGGCATGTTTGGTACTGCATAATGTAAAACACCATGTTTTTCAAATACTGGATCATCATGTGTCGTCGGTGTTGAGTTCGTTTCAAAAATACCGCCTTGGTCAATCGCAATATC
>JASKZX010000100.1 GCA_030147435.1 Savagea sp.
ATTTTACCCAGCAGGTGTAAAATACGCATAAATCGAACGTTGAACATTTGAAGTTTGAGTCATTTATTTGTACGATAGTAAGAAGGAAAAGAGGGCCTTGGCCCTCTTTTTGTTATGAGAGGGAGGCGGCATGAATGCGCGCAATGTATATCCATATACCATTTTGTCATCAAATTTGTAATTATTGTGATTTCAATAAAGTTTATTTTAAAAATCAACCTGTAGATGAATATTTAATTGCATTACAAAAAGAGCTTCAAATGTATGCTGAACGTTTTTCATTGAATTCGTTAGAAACGGTCTTTATCGGAGGGGGAACACCGACATCTTTAAGTCCCCAGCAATTAGAAGTATTGTTAACTGCAATCCAAAAAGTTGTAGATGTAGAAAGTTTACGAGAGTATACGATTGAAGCAAACCCTGACGAATTGACGAGGGAGAAATTAGAAGTTTTATATCGCGGCGGTGTTCGCCGTTTAAGTATCGGCGTCCAGTCATTTAATGATGATCATTTACGTACATTAGGAAGAACGCATAGCGCAAGTGATGTAAAACAAGTAATTGCTGAAGCAAAAACGGTAGGATTTAAAAATATAAGTATCGATTTAATTTACGGGTTGCCAGAGCAAACGATAGAAGACTGGCAAGATACGCTGCAACAAGCATTTGACTTACACCTTCCACACTATTCGACATATTCATTAATTATAGAACCAAAAACAGTGTTTTATAATTTAAGAAACAACGATCAGTTAAAGTTACCAGATGCATCAATCGAAGGTGAAATGTTTACTTATGTAATTGAAGAGATGAAACGTAGAGGGTATACCCAATATGAAGTAAGTAACTTTGCACTTCCGCACTATGAATCGGTTCATAATTGTGTTTATTGGGAAAATGATGAGTATGTTGGAATCGGTGCCGGCGCGCACGGATATGTAGATGGCATTCGATATTCAAATATCGGACCGGTTCAACATTATATCGATGGAGTGACCGATACATTCCCTCGTCGTGATGAGCACCGTGTAACGAAAAAAGAAGCGATGGAAGAAGAGATGTTTTTAGGGCTACGTATGACAAAAGGTGTTAGCCGACAAGCTTTTTTAGAAAAGTTTCAACTGCCAATCGAAGAAGTATATGGTCTTCAGTTAGAACAATTAAAAGCTCGCGGATTAATGGAGGAAATAAATGGCCATTGGACCTTGACAAAAGAAGGGTTATATAGAGGAAATGATGTTTTTGAGCAGTTTCTTTTATCGTGAGCCAAACCGTTGACAACGTATAGAAGGTTTGATAAATTTAATATAGTATTAGCACTCGAAGTTGTTGAGTGCTAACAGGAGTGATGATGATGTTGACAAGTAGACAGTTGCTAATTTTACAGCTAACCGTTAACGATTTCATCGAGTCCGCACATCCTGTAGGTTCTAGACAGTTGTCGAAAAAGCCAGAAGCACCATTTAGCCCGGCAACGATTCGGAATGAAATGGCGGACTTAGAAGACATGGGTTTATTAGAGAAAACACATACGTCTTCAGGACGTATCCCGTCTGAGAAAGGGTATCGATTTTATGTCGATCATTTATTAAAACCTGAACGACTCAATGATCGGGAGAAAGCTTTCGTTCGTTCATTGTTTGATGAGCATGTGATAGCGTCTGAATCAATTATTCAAAAAACGGCAGATGTATTATCAGAGTTGACGAATTATACATCGATTTTACTCGGTCCGAATACAGCGAAACATCGAGTGAAAAAATTTGAAATTGTGCCACTTAACGAACACGTTGCCGTAGCGATTGTTGTTACAGATACAGGGCGTGTGGAAAATCGAATGTTTCAAGTGCCTGAGCATTTACACATGTCTGATATTGAGAAGCTCGTCAATATTTTAAATGAACAACTCGTCGGAACTCCATTGAATCAAGTACAAAAAAAACTCCGTACAGAAGTAGATGAGATTTTAAAGGTACATGTACATGAGGCTGAATTACTTCTTCAATCGTTGTATCGTGCAATGCATATCGAGGAAGAGCATCAATTGTTTTTCGGTGGAAAGTTTAATATGATGAAGCAGCCTGAGTTTCATGATGTCGATCAAGTAGAATTGTTATTCGATGTAATTGATGATGCTTCAACATCTTTATTTTTCCGTGATGGAGAAGGTGTCAATGTTCGTATCGGCTCTGAAAATGATCACGATGCGATGGAAAATTGTAGCATTATAACGGCGAATTATTCACTCGGCGGTGATTCTATCGGTTCGTTAGCAATTATCGGGCCGACGAGAATGGATTATAGTCGAACAATTACTATTTTGGACGTAATGAGCAGACATTTATCAAAAGAACTTTCTCAGCTCATGTATGGTGAAGTTTTAACGAGGAGGAACGAATCGTGACTGAAAATAAAAAAGATCAAAATGAAGAAGTAAAAGCATCAACTGAAACAGAAGAACAAAATGAGGAAGTAACAGAAGAACAAGTAAAGCAAGAAGAACAGATTGAAGCCGATGAAGAGAACGTAGAGGAAGAAATTGTAGAGGAAGAAAAAGACGAAGAAGAGACACCAGAAGAAATAATTGCTCGTTTAGAAAATGAATTAAAAGAGCAAGAGAATGAGCGCCTCCGTCTTTTAGCAGACTTCGACAACTACAAGCGTCGTATGCGTGAACAAGCAGCACGTGAGAAAAAATATCGTGCACAATCTCTCATTGAAGATTTGTTACCTGCTCTTGATAACTTTGAGCGTGCCTTACAAGTAGAAGTAACTTCCGAAGATGCTAAAGCTTTAAAAGAAGGCGTTGAAATGGTTCAACGTGATATTTTAAATGCTTTAGAAAAAGAAGGGTTAACACCGATTGCTGCAGAGGGAGAACCGTTTGATCCAAACTTCCACCAAGCAGTAATGACTGCCCAAGAAGAAGGCGAGTCAGGAATTGTTTTAGAAGAATTCCAAAAAGGATATCAATTGCATGACCGTGTCGTACGTGCGAGCATGGTTAAAGTAAATGACTAATAGAAATCGAAATCATTAGGAGGAAATTATTTATGTCTAAAATTATCGGAATTGACTTAGGAACAACAAACTCAGTAGTATCAGTATTCGAAGGTGGGGAGCCAGTCGTTATCCCTAACCCAGAAGGGAACCGTACGTCACCATCTGTCGTAGCATTTAAAGATGGCGAAAAACAAGTAGGGGAAGTTGCAAAACGTCAATTAATTACAAACCCAAACACGATCAGCTCTGTAAAGCGTCATATGGGTTCAGACTATAAAGTAGAAGCAGAAGGTAAAGAGTATACGCCACAAGAAATTTCAGCGATGATTCTTCAGTATATGAAAGGTTATGCAGAAGAATACCTCGGTGAAGAAGTGACGAAAGCAGTTATTACAGTACCTGCTTACTTCAACGACTCACAACGTCAAGCGACAAAAGATGCGGGTACAATTGCAGGTCTTGAAGTAGAACGTATTATTAACGAGCCAACTGCAGCGGCACTTGCATACGGTCTTGACAAAACAGATGAAGATCAAACAATTCTCGTATATGACTTAGGTGGAGGTACATTCGACGTATCAATCCTTGACCTTGGAGACGGTGTTTTCCAAGTAGAAGCGACAGCGGGAGATAATGAGCTCGGTGGAGACGATTTCGACGATGCGATTATTGACTACCTCGTAGAAGAATTCAAAAAAGAACATACAATTGATTTATCACAAGATAAAATGGCGATGCAACGTTTAAAAGATGCAGCTGAAAAAGCGAAAAAAGAACTTTCAGGTGTAACGAGCACACAAATCTCACTTCCATTCATTACAGCAGGTGAAGCAGGTCCAATTCACTTAGAAATGTCACTTACACGTGCAAAATTCGATGAGTTAACAGCAGATTTAGTAGAACGCTCAATGAAACCTGTTCGCCAAGCGTTAAAAGACGCAGATCTTTCAGCATCAGAAATTGACCGTGTCATTTTAGTTGGTGGTTCAACACGTATCCCAGCGGTACAAGAAGCGATTAAAAAAGAAACAGGACAAGAACCATTCAAAGGTGTAAACCCTGACGAAGTTGTAGCGATGGGTGCGGCAGTTCAAGGGTCAATCCTTTCAGGTGAAACAGACGATGTTGTTTTACTTGACGTAACTCCACTTTCACTCGGTATCGAAACGATGGGTGGCGTATTCACGAAGTTAATTGAGCGTAATACGACAATTCCGACATCAAAATCTGAAGTATTCTCAACAGCAGCAGATAACCAGCCAGCAGTTGATATTCACGTCTTACAAGGTGAACGTCCAATGGCAGCAGATAACAAAACACTCGGTCGTTTCCAATTAACAGATATTCCACCAGCACCACGTGGTGTCCCACAAATTGAAGTAACATTCGATATCGATAAAGACGGAATCGTTACAGTAAGTGCGAAAGACCTCGGAACAGGTAAAGAACAAGATATTACAATTGAGTCAAGCTCAGGACTTTCAGAAGAAGAAATCGAGCGTATGATGAAAGAAGCAGAAGAAAACGCAGAAGCGGACGCAAAACGTAAAGAAGAAGCAGACTTACGTAACGAAGCGGACCAACTCGTTTTCCAAGCAGACAAAATGATCGATGATGAAGAGATGAAAGATGTTTTAACTGAGGACGACAAAGAGAAGATTACAGAAGGTAAAGAAGCACTTCAAAAAGCAATCGAAGAAGGCGAAATCGATGCGATTAAAGAGAAAAAAGAAGCGCTTGAAAAAGTGATCCAAGAAATTTCAATGAAGATGTATGAACAAGCACAACAAGCGCAGCAAGCGGAAGGTGCAGAGTCAGCAGGATCAACAGGAGAAGCATCAAAAGAAGATGATGATATTATCGATGCGGACTTCACAGAAGTGAAAGACGATAAGAAAGAATAATTCGTAAGAAAACGATCGACGGAAAAGTCAAAGTCCGAAATTCCGGCTTTGACTTTTTCTTTTGACTATAAAAGGAGTGTGACGAATGGCTAAACGAGACTATTATGACGTATTAGGAATTGATAAAAATGCGACGAAAAAAGAGATTCGTCGAGCATATCGTAAATTATCAAAGAAGTATCACCCAGACTTAAATAAAGAGACGGGTGCTGAAGAGAAGTTTAAAGAAATTACAGAAGCATATGAAGTATTATCAGATGAAGAACGACGCGCTCAATACGATCGATACGGCCACGATGGTCCATCATTCGGTGGATTTGGTGGAGGTAGCGGCGGTTTTGGAGGTGGCGGCTTCGGCTTTGAAGATATTTTCGACACATTTTTCGGTGGTGGAGGAAGTAGTCGTCGAAGCAATCCGAATGCACCACGTCAAGGGGAATCTTTACAATATACAATGACGATCGATTTCTTGACAGCGGTATTCGGTGGTAAAGAAGAGCTGAATATTATGCGTGAGGAAGAGTGTGGCACATGTAACGGACAAGGTGCGAAACCGGGAACGTCAAAAGAAACGTGTTCGACATGTCAAGGTACCGGTGAAATGACAGAGACCGTCAATACAGCATTCGGTCAAATGATGCAACGCCGGACATGTTCAACTTGTGGAGGAACAGGCGAAGTTATTCCTGAACCATGTACAGAATGTCACGGTCAAGGTCGCGTGAAGAAGTCTCGAACAGTAGAGGTAACAATACCTGCAGGAATCGATGACGGACTCCGTTTACGCTTAGCAGGTCAAGGAGATGATGGAATTAACGGCGGTCCATCCGGTGACTTATATGTCCTCTTTAACGTGAAAGAACATGAATATTTCGTGCGTAGTGGAGATGATATTCACTTAGAATTACCGATTTCATTCCCACAAGCAGCACTCGGCGCTGAAGTTG
>JASKZX010000111.1 GCA_030147435.1 Savagea sp.
CGAGCGAATCGATCCGCGTCGGTGGAGATACGATGGATCACGCAATTATCGCATACATCCGTAAAACGTATAACTTAACAATCGGAGAGCGTACGGCAGAAGCGATTAAAATCGAAATTGGTTCGGCTCGTGTAACAGAAGGTGACGAAAAAATGGATATCCGCGGACGTGACTTATTAACAGGACTTCCAAAAACACTTGAAATTTCATCTTCTGAAATCGAGCAAGCGTTAAGTGAATCGATCGCACAAATTATCGACGGTGTGAAAAAGACACTTGAAGCGACACCACCAGAATTATCTGCAGACGTAATGGAACGAGGAATCGTCCTTACAGGTGGGGGAGCTCTTTTGAAAAACTTAGATAAAGTAATCTCTGATGAAACGAATATGCCCGTCTTTATTGCAGAAGACCCGTTAGACTGTGTAGCAATTGGGACAGGTAAAGCTTTAGACAACTTCGATCTCATTAAGAAAATGCAATCTTAAGATGATGAAAGGGGAAGAAGATGATGCGACGATTTTTGTCTGATAAACGCTTAATAGTACTTCTCGTCAGCGTCATTGCCCTTGTCGCTATTCTCGCCTATTCATTTAAAGGGCGTCATGAAGCGAACATACCTGAACAAATTGTTAAAGATGTTGTCGGTTTCGGACAGACGTTGTTTTCGAAACCGGCACATTTTATTACAGAATCTCTTGAAAATGTAGACGGCTTAATCAACACATATGAAGAAAATAAGCGTCTGAAAAAACATTTAGATGCTTATGCCGCAGACCAAGCGAAAATTGCCGTATTGGAAGAAGAAAATCAATCACTCCGCGAAGTGATCGATGCATCGAAAAGTTTAAAAGAGTTCGAACCGATTCATGCGACTGTTATTTCTCGAAATCCTGATCAATGGGAAGAAAAAATAATAATCGATCAAGGAGAAACGCACGGAGTTGAACGCAATATGGCTGTCATTACACCACAAGGGTTAATCGGAAAAGTAGTTCTTGTAACTCCATTTACAGCAACAGTCGAGCTATTGAGTACAGAGAACCAAAACTTCCGTGTATCGGCAGTAGTCGCGGGAAAAGGGATTTACGGGTTAATTGAAGGGTACGACCGTAAAAAGAGACAATTAGTAATGAAACGAATCGATGCTGATGAAAAAGTTGAAAAAGGTCAACTCGTTATGTCATCAGGCCTCGGGGGTATTTTCCCGAAAGGTTTACCGATCGGTGAAATTACAGAAGTAACGACAGAAGACTATGGGTTGACGAAAGTAGCGTATATTGAACCGACTGCTGATTTTGCTTTACTTGATCATGTCATCGTAGCAAAACGTTTGTCAGGTGTTGTCGATGGTTCGGATGGTAACAACACAGCATTTAATGTAGTAGAAGACGGGAAGGGGGAATGACGAATGATTTATCGCTTACTCATTCCTTTATTCGCCGTCGTTCTCTTTTTTTTACAGTCTACATTTAGTTTGTTTTCGCCGATTTATATAAAAGGAGAGTATTTCGTTTTAGTTCCACACTTTTTCGTCATTTATCTCGTCTTTTTAGGAGCGTATGATACGAAGAAACGCGCAATCATTTACGGATTTATCTTTGGGTTACTGTTTGATATGTATCATATGGATATGATCGGTGTCTATACGGTCATTTATCCACTAGTTGCTTATTTATCTGCGCTCGTTGTACGACATGTGCATCGGAACTTTGCGATTGTATCATTATTGGCGATTGCTCTTGTGATGACGACGGAGACATTATCTTATCTTTTTGCAAAGCTCGTCGGATTTACAGAGATTTCACTGACAACATTTTTATGGAATCGTTTGTTTTCAACGACAGTAGCGAGTATAATTTTCCTCTTATTATTTGGCTGGCTCTTCCGATATGTTATAGTGAAGCGAAAAAAGGTAATGGATGCGAGACTGTAATTTGAGGGAGGGTACTTGATGCAACCAGTAATGTTAAAAGGTAGGTCGGATGGACTCGTTTTACATTTAGACGATCAATGTTCATTCGATGAGTTATTACAACATGTAGAGGATTTTGTTCGCTCGTATAAACAGAAAGAGAAAACACCGATTCATTTACACTTTGGCTATCGTTATTGCCATGAAGAACAAATTGAACAGTTACTTGATTTTTTAGATAAACAATCTCCATTCGACGTGCAAACGATGGATAGCTACGTCATTAGCGAAGCAGCGTGCCGTCAACGTATTGAAGAACAAACGACAACGAAGTTTATCGGAATCGTCCGCAGTGGGCAAGAAGTGACCGCAACAGGCGATTTGATCGTTGTAGGAGATGTGAACCCGAACGGATCTGTCTCCGCGGGAGGGAATATTTATGTATTAGGCCACCTGAAAGGGAAAGCTCATGCAGGAATGTATGGCGATGAGCAAACAATTATTGCAGCTTCTTATATGACACCGACGCATTTAGCGATCGCTGGCGTACTAGAACTTGTGACAGAAGATTCCCATATTCAGAGTCAGGCAAAAGGGTTAGTTTGTGCGTATTTAAATCCAACAGGTTTCATTACGACAGGAAAGATGCACGAACTACGACAGACCCATCCGTCACTCATGACGAATAAAGGAGGCGTATGACATGGGAAAGGCAATCGTCATCACTTCAGGTAAAGGCGGTGTC
>JASKZX010000130.1 GCA_030147435.1 Savagea sp.
TTTTCCGTCTTTTTTATAAATGACACCTGATCCTGTTCCCATCTCCTGTGTCATTGAACGAGATGACCAAAAATCGTGAACGGTTTGTACATTCGTAATACCAACGACTGCATCCGCAACTTCTGCTGCGACGTCAGAAACATCTGTTGAAATATCAATGCGATGTTTCGTCGTTTCTGCCGTTTGCTCTGTCACTGGCTTTTCATCCGCAACTTGATCGGTCGGAAGTGGTGTGAGCCCTAAAAATAAAGCTCCTACAATTCCTCCTCCAACGATCGCTCCTCCGAGCGCTGCACCGAAAGAACTTTTCTTTTTCGGTGGTTCTGGTCGCGGAGACATTGAATGATTCATTTCCATCGATTCTTTTCCCCCTTTATCTCATTTAGACGTCTATGAGCTTCGTAGGTTCGTCTTCATCTGTATCGAATAAATGAACGAACTCTCCTGTTCGAATACCGAATGTTTCTAACGTTTGAGAAACACTCATACGGGCTAAATCTTTCATATTGTTATCACGGCTTAAATGTGACAAGTAAATTTTTGTCTCTTTTTCTTCAACTACTTCACTCATCGCAACCGCTGCGTCTTCATTCGACATATGCCCGACATCGCTTAAAATTCGTCGTTTCACCGACCATGGGTATCCGCACATTTGAAGTAAACTAACATCATGGTTCGTCTCAAAAACGAATGCATCGGACCCGTGAATATGTCCTTTCATCCGATCATTCATATACCCGGTATCGGTGATCACCGATAATTTTCTATTCCCGTGTTGCAAAGCAAAAAACATCGGATCTACCGCATCATGTGATACACGAAACGACTGAATTTGAAAATCCCCAAACAGTTGATCCGTTTCAGGGTCAAAACGAAATTCTAAGTCCGATGGAATTTTTCCAATATCTTTTCGCATCGCTTGCCACGTTTTTTCGTTTGCATACACCGGCACGTGATGACGTCGCGCTAGTACTCCGACACCGTGGATGTGATCCGAATGTTCGTGAGTAACAAAGATGCCATTCACTTTTTCCATTGAACGACCGATAGCTGCAAGCTTTTCTTCAATCTTTTTTCCACTCAACCCTGCATCAATTAAAAATGCTTGCTCATCATCTTCCACATAAACAGCATTTCCTGTACTTCCACTTGCTAATACACTCATGCGCATCTTCTTCGTTCCCTTCTTAATGATCCTCTTGCAACTCGACAACTTTTCCTTCAATCGCATTGACGAAAAAGTGCTCGACTTCTTTATCTTTCTGCGTCACTTTTACATGCCATGTCGGAGCAAACACTTGCGTATCTGTAAACTGAACAAGTGTAGAATACCCGAGTTCGACGTGATCGATATGTGCATTTTGTTCTAAATGACCTTTCGAAGCGAGTGTGCTCACTGCATCAAATGGTGTTAACAAATTTTTCTTTTGATTGAAACTTACAAATGCTTCTAATCGGCGTTGTTTATATCGATAAATTTCACCATCTTCATTAAAATACACTTCTAAAGATGCATTAGGACTAAAATAAATAGGTTCATCATAAACTTCTTGGAAAAATACCGCATATCCTTCATCTTCATGTACTTCCCATAAGCGATACTGTTCACCGAAGACGATATATTTATCGAGAAACTCTGAATACGCAATTTTATCTTTCTTTCCATTGAGTCGAAACGGCTTTTCTAAATTGGAATAAACAGTCGTTCCTTCAATAATAGATACGTCTTGTTTCTCTTTTTTCTGAAACATCGATCGTTGAAAGATGCCTGTTTCAGCAGAGACATACGAAGAATAAACATCTTCTTTCGACAATTCGTCGTACGTAATATTATCGAGTTTCAATGACTCTTCGATTGACGGTTGACCGAGTACTTCAACATTTTTCACTTGTTCTTGTTGATTAATGTATAGTGACCATAAAAAGATATTTAGGACGGCGAAGACGACGATAAAAATTGTTTTTGTTTTATTCCAATCCACCTTCGCTGCCCCCTTTCATTCCGTCATAGTGATACCATTGGTGACCGATCATGTAAAACCACGATGGCTCTAAAATAAATAACCGCTGCTCTGGATCTTGAACCATCACATATCCTGGAGAAACATCTTCGATCGATTCATAAGAAACATCCGCATCCTGTTTTAAAACAGACATAAAATCGATACCTGACATAATCGTCTGTTCTTCACGCTCTAACAACAAAGTTGAGTCAAATGAATAATACGGACGATTGTAGCGGAACACATGATTTTCTCCATAATATTGGATAATCTCAGTAACCCCGGGTGTATCACTATAAACAGGCAGTCCATGAACAAATAATTGAAACTTAATATATCGTGTCAACGGGTCCATATAAACGTAACGATATTCATCTGTCCAACCACCATGTTCATTAATAAAATCAATCGCATTGAAAAGAAGTTCAGACGGTATCGCAATTTCTTGACTTTCAGCGGAAGGATAAACATACTTCAACATTTTCAATTCCGTATCTACTGTCATTAATGCGTGATCATCCGCATACTCTTCTAGTTGCGCATTTACTTGACTCCGGCGAACCGCATTCGGGTCTTGGAAAAGTGCATCTCTAAATTTCGTCGGGTTAATTTCTTCTTGATAATATGTCTGAGTTTCAAACGATACTTCTTCCGATGGCACTGCTACTAATGATGAACTTTTATTATCAATAATCTCATATGGGTCGAGTTGTTCTGACCATGTCGCTAAGAAACGCTCAAATTGATCGACACTTGGTACATGGGCAGTCGCAACGTAATAATAAGCATGTTCACGATTAATAAAATAAATGAGATAATTATTTTTCCCTTCCCGTGTAATCACGACGCGATCAAAAGAAGACTCTGGTACATTTGGGTCTGCTACATCAATGACGTTTTCATATGCACGGAACGGAACTTCTCCTTGATAATACACCATGATTGTTCCTGGACGGTCTAACAATTTTTCAAGTTTCTCTTTTTCAAATGCTTGTGTATATTGCGTTAATTCAGTGACCGACCACTTCATTAAATCTCCTGTTAACTCTCGGAGACGTTCCGCATGAATCGTTCCTTTCAGTTCATCTTGTTGAATAATTACTTTATACGGCTGGATGACTTCTTCGACTTTCCGCTTTTCTGCAATCGATACATCAACAGTTGTCTGTTGTTCAATCGTTTCATAGTTTGGCGTATACGACCAAATCGAAAACGTTAAAAATAAACTTAGTCCGACGAGGACGAATAAAAGAATGGTTTTTGCGGTTTCGATATATTTCATAGCCATCCTCCTTCTTGCCGTTCATAAGGAAGGGTAAAGTAAATCGATGTCCCTTTTCCTTCTTCACTTTCAGCCCAGATTCGTCCACCGTGTGCTGCAATCATCTCTTTAGCGATTGCTAAACCGAGACCGGTACCACCCATCGCTCGACTTCTTGCGCGATCTGCTCGGTAAAATCGCTCGAAAATGCGGTCGACGTTTTCTTGAGGAATCCCCATTCCTTCATCTGACACTTTCACACGAATAAATCCATCTAACACGACAGTTTCAAAATGAATCGCTCCACCATCAGGTGAATATTTCAACGCATTTGAAATAATGTTGTCGATGACTTGTGTCATTTTATCTGTATCAATCTCAACGAATAATTCTTCATGCGCAAAACGACGACGGAACTTTACTTCTTGAGATTTAGACAGTTCAAATCGTTCAATAATTGCATTGAAAAACTGATTAAATTCAACCCACTCTACATTCAATTCATACTCTTCACTATCCATACGCGACAAACGAAGTAAGTCATTGACGAGTCGAATCATTCGTTCGGTTTCTTGTTGCGTTACATTTAAAAAGTGTGGGGCAATTTGTTCATCTTTCCACGCACCATCAACAAGCGCTTCTAAATAACTGCGCATCGTCGTAAGCGGTGTACGTAACTCATGAGATACGTTTGATACGAACTCTCGACGTTCCATATCGATTTTTTCTTGCTCCGTATTATCGTGTAAAACAGCAATTAAGCCATTCACAAAACCAGTTTCTCGTTGTGTAACAGAAAACGTCACACGAAGAATATACGGACGTTCATCCGTACTAAAATCGAGTGGAATCGATTCTCTCATCTCTGTTAAATCTTCAAACGTATAATCGTCCATGCTTAAAACGCTCGTAATCGGACGATTTAAAATAATATCGCGCGGCATACGAAGCATACTTACAGCGGCATCATTGACTAAACTCACACGGCCTTTTCGGTCCGTTGCAATGACTCCGTCTGTCATATTCGCTAAAACAGACGATAATTTACGTCGTTCACTTTCCGTTGTTGATTGAGACTCTTGCAATTGATTCGTCAAATGGTTAAAGGCGATTGCAAGTTGCCCCATTTCATCATTTCCATAAACGTGTACTTTCCGTGAGAAATTTCCTTGCGCCATCGCTTGCGCTTGTTTTCGCATATCAGATATTGGACGTGTAATCGTCTGAGCAATTAAAATTCCGATAATTAATGTAATCGATAAAGAAAATGCTGCACCGACGGCGAGAATTTGATTAATTTCATCAATTTGCCGATACACTTTTTCAATATTTGCTTCAACATATAAAGTACCGATCACATCTTCACCTTCGACGAGTGGTTGTGAACGAACGAGCACTCGTTTACCTAACGTTTCATCTAAAAAAATATCTTGTTTTGGTGATTCAGATGTAATCGAACGTTTAATAATATCATCGATCGACCGTTGCCCGACGAGCGTTTGATTGTCTAATACATTCGTTGCAACAATCCGATACTTCGAGTCAATTACACGAATTTCATTAATATCTTGAGATGTAAAACTAGAAAGAACGACCCGAAGACTTTCTTCTAGTGTCGGATCGTCTTCTTGTCGTTCTCTTTTCATTTCTTCACGTACACTAAACTCAATTAAGTTCATCCGATCGACAATGGACGTTTCAAAGTTTGTCGTTAACGTTTGCTCGAGTTCTCGGGAAAAGTAAAGCCCGATAATTTGAAGAGCAATTAAAATTAATAAAATGTAAATAAAGACAAACTTTACGTGAATCGATCGAAAAAAGCTTACCTTTTGCATACGTGTTACTCCTCTTCCGGACTACGTAAATAATATCCAATCCCTCGGCGAGTAATAATAATTTTCGGATGGCTCGGTTCATCTTCGATTTTTTCACGTAATCGACGAACCGTGACGTCTACTGTTCGTACGTCACCGAAATAATCATACCCCCATACGGTTTGTAATAAATGTTCACGCGTCAATACTTGATCGATATGTTTTGCTAAATAACTGAGCAACTCAAACTCACGTTGTGTTAACTCAATCACTTCATCACGTTTTTTCACTGTATAAGCATCAGGTTGAATAATAAGTGGTCCGACCTCGATATCATCAGACGATTCGATTGATTCTTCAGGTGCTACTTTTGAATGTCGACGTAAATTCGCTTTTACACGCGCAATCAATTCACGTGTTCCGAACGGTTTCGTCACATAATCATCAGCGCCTAACTCAAGTCCTAACACTTTATCTATTTCAGAATCTTTTGCCGTTAACATAATGATTGGAAAATCGTATGTTTTACGAACTTCACGACATACTTCCATCCCGTCACGTTTCGGCAACATAATATCTAATAACATAATATCTGGTTGAATTTCATCTACTTTTTCTAAAGCTTCTTCTCCATCGTATGCACAATGGACTTCAAAACCTTCTTTTGTTAAGTTAAATTCTAAAATGTCAGCAATCGGCTTTTCATCGTCTACGACGAGAATTGTTTTGTCTTGCATAGACATCTCTTTCACCTCACTTTTGTAGGGTGTACCCTCTCTTACTTTATCATGATTTCTGGAGAGTCGCACGTTTGTCCTTTTAAAGTTATCCACATGTGGATAACTTTTTTCAATGGAAAGAACGCAAATCCTATCCACAATAGTCCTTGCGTTACATTCCCATATGATGTTCAATATTGACGAATTTATTATATTCTTTAATAAATGCAAGCTCGACAGTACCCGTCGGACCGTTCCGCTGCTTTGCAATTATGATTTCGATAATATTTTCTTTATCTGCTACATCGTCTTCATAATAATCTTCTCGATATAAAAACGATACGATGTCAGCATCTTGCTCAATACTTCCCGATTCACGTAAGTCTGATAACATCGGGCGCTTATCTTGTCGCTGTTCTACACTACGAGACAACTGAGACAAGGCGATTACCGGAATCTCAAGTTCACGAGCAAGCCCTTTTAACGAACGCGAAATCTCTGATACTTCTTGTTGACGGTTTTCGCCTGGTTTACCTGAACCCATAATGAGTTGTAAATAGTCAATCACAACCATATCGAGACCATGCTCTTGTTGTAAACGACGACATTTTGCACGAATTTCGTTAACACGAACACCGGGTGTATCGTCAATGTAAATTCCCGCATTTGATAAACTACCTGAAGCGACCATCACTTTGCGCCAATCTTCTTCATCGAGTTCTCCTGTACGTAATACTTGCGCATCGATATTTCCTTCCGCACAAAGCATACGTTGAACGAGTTGGTCAGCTCCCATCTCTAAACTAAAAATCGCTACTTTTCGATCGCTTTTTGTCGCTACGTTTTGTGCAATATTTAAAGCGAAAGCTGTTTTACCTACCGATGGACGGGCTGCGACGATAATTAAATCATTTCGTTGAAACCCTGCAGTCATACGATCTAAACTATCAAAACCGGTCGGAATCCCTGTCACTTCACCGTCGCTTTGATACAATGCTTCAATGTTTTCAAACGTTTCAATAAGTACGTCCCCGATGTGACGGAAATCTCCTACATTTTTACGGTTCGACACTTGCATCATTTTCGTTTCAGCTTCTGCGATGACTGCGTCTACTTCATCTTCACGCGTATAACTATCTTCGATAACTTCTGTCGCTGTATTGATCAGCCGACGAAGTAATGCCTTTTCTTCAACGATTTTTGCATAGTATTCGACGTTCGCTGCCGTAGGAACACGTTCTGCAATTTCTGTTAAGTACGTAATTCCTCCCGCATTTTCTAACTGTTTAGTAGAAGCAAGTTCTTCTGAAACAGTAACGATATCGACTGGATTTCCTCGATCGTTGAGCGTCAACATCGTTTCAAAAATAATACGATGCGCCCGGCGATAAAAATCTTCCGGGCGGATCATTTCAGCTGCGGTTACTAGTGCATCAGGATCTAAAAAGATTGCTCCAATAACTGATTGCTCTGCTTCATTATTATGTGGAGGAATCCGTTCTTGCATCATTTCCACAGCATTTTCACTCCTTTATTGTTCAACAACATGAACGCGCATCGTAGCTGTTACTTCTGGATGTAATTTCACTGGCACTTTCGTATGTCCGAGTGAACGAATCGGTTGGTCGAGTTCCATTTTACGACGATCAACTTTAATGCCTTTTGTCTTTTCAAGCTCTTTTGCGATTTGTTTCGTCGTAATTGAACCGAAGAGACGTCCACCTTCTCCTGATTTTGCTTTCACTTCTACTGTTGTCTCATCAAGAATTTCTTTTAATTCTTTCGCTTCTTGTAATTCTTGTGCTGCATCTTTCGCTGCACGACGTTTCTTTCCTTTTAAACGACCTAAGTTCGC
>JASKZX010000114.1 GCA_030147435.1 Savagea sp.
AACGAAGTATCGTACCGGCACATTTACCTTTACCGTTTGATCATATTCGCGTATCAAAAGTACGAGAGCAATTAGAGATCTATTTTGAAAAAGATCCAAGTGTACAATTTTTCGTACGGTCAATGGTTGAAAAGTATTCATTGTATGGACATCCCTTTCCGTGGGGAGATGCTCCAGTGAATGAAGTCGTCGAAGCATATATTCAATACATCGAACATTTGACGGAGCAAAAAGAAATAGATGAAACAGCATTGTTTGAGCATATCAAGGAAATCGACCAAATGACCGAGGAATAAATGCCTGTGTCATCTATTGAAAGATTGTAAGACTGTGATATACTGAAATGGTTATCAATGTGAGAAATCGTTGACAGACTATACTTATAAGAAAGATTCGGAGGTTTTTTTACATGTCAGTTAAATGGGAAAAACAAGAAGCAAACAAAGGAACATTAACAATCACTGTACCTGCAAAAGAATTCGAGGCTGAGCTTGACCGCGTATTCAAAGAGGTGCGTAAAGATATCGAAGTACCTGGATTCCGTAAAGGAAAAGTACCACGTGTCATTTTCAACCAACGTTTTGGTGAAGGTTCACTTTACAACGATGCAATCAACAACTTAATTCCAACAGCATACGAAAAAGCAATTGATGAAGCAGGAATCTTCCCTGTTGCACAACCAGAAATCGATTTCGAACAAATCGAAAAAGGAAAAGACTTCGTATTCACAGCAGAAGTTGTTGTGAAACCAGAAGTTGAACTTGGAGACTATAAAGGTCTTGAAGTAGAGCGTATGTCAACAGAAGTTACAGAAGAAGACGTTGATGCACGTATTAAAGAGCAACAAGAGAAACTTGTTGAAATGGTTGTTAAAGAAGAAGGTGAAGTTGTAGAAGGCGATACAGTAAAAATCGACTTTGAAGGATTCGTAGACGGTGAAGCATTCGAAGGTGGAAAAGCAGAAGGATTCGACCTTGAAATCGGTTCAGGTGCATTCATCCCAGGATTCGAAGAGCAACTCGTAGGTCTTAAAGCAGGAGAAGAAAAAGACGTTGTCGTAACGTTCCCAGAAGATTACCATGCGAAAGAACTCGAAGGTAAAGAAGCGACATTCAAAGTAACTGTGCACGAAATTAAAGAAAAAGTGTACCCAGAGCTTAACGACGATTTAGCAAACGAAATCGACCCAGCGGTAAACACAGTTGCAGAATTAAAAGAAAAAACGAAAGAAACAATCGAAAACGAAAAAACACAAGCAGCAGACAACGCTGTTCGTGACATCGTTGTGAAAAAAGCAGCAGACAATGCGACGGTTGAAATTCCGGAAGAAATGATCGACCAAGAGATCGACCGTATGGTTCAAAACTTCGAGCAAAGCTTACAAATGCAAGGAATGAACTTAGAAATCTACTTCCAATTCACAGGCCAAAACGAAGAAGCACTTCGTGAGAGCATGAAAGCAGAAGCAGAAGCGACAGTACGTTCATCACTTACACTTGAAGCAATTGCAGAAGCAGAAGAGTTAGTACCGACAGAAGAAGATGTAAATGCAGAGCTTGAGCAATTAGCAGGACAGTTCGGTATGGAAGTTGAACAGATCAAAGAAGTGATCGGTGGAACTGAAATGATCGAAAACAACTTAAAAATCCAAAAAACAATGGATTGGCTCGTAGAACAAGCGAACGTTACACAATTAGACGCGTAATTTTTTCTCGTTCGATATAGCAAAACAGAAAAACAAGGTACATTTTGTACCTTGTTTTTCATCATATTTTAGCGAAAATTGTTCTGCTCGATAAAAGACAATAAGTGCAATTGCTAGTCGTTTCATTTCAAAACCTCTATACTATAAAAAGAGCATTTCTTTAGATAAAAGAGAAATGAAATGAAAATTATCGAGTGATAAGAGCAAAGACACAATTGTTGCTAAAGAACAAACAATCTTGTAAGATTGTCACTTGAATAGGGGTGAACGTAATGTTCGAATTTAACGGTGAAGACAATTTAACTTGTTCTTTTTGTGGTAAAGGACAAGAACAAGTACGTAAACTCGTCGCGGGCCAAGGTGTATATATTTGTGATGAATGTGTAGAACTTTGTGCAGAAATCGTCGAGGAAGAAGTAGAGATGGAAGCGAGCTTTGATTTAGAAGATGTGCCAAAGCCGAAAGAAATCCAAGCAGTACTTGATGAGTATATTATCGGTCAAGATCGTGCGAAAAAAGCACTTTCTGTTGCAGTATATAACCACTACAAACGTGTAAATACGAATAGTACAGTAGACGATGTAGAATTATCAAAATCAAATATCGTCTTGATCGGGCCTACAGGTAGCGGTAAAACATTACTCGCTCAAACACTTGCGCGTATTTTAAACGTTCCGTTTGCGATTGCAGATGCAACGAGCCTTACAGAAGCAGGGTACGTAGGTGAAGACGTTGAAAATATTTTATTAAAAATTATTCAAGCAGCAGACTTTGATATTGAGCGTGCAGAACGCGGGATCATCTACATTGATGAAATTGATAAAGTTGCTCGAAAATCAGAAAACGCATCAATCACTCGAGACGTATCAGGTGAAGGAGTTCAACAAGCACTTCTTAAAATTTTAGAAGGAACTGTTGCAAGCGTTCCTCCACAAGGTGGACGTAAACATCCGCATCAAGATTTCATCCAAATCGATACGACGAACATTTTATTCATCGTCGGAGGAGCATTCGATGGAATTGAAGATACGATCAAACGTCGTACGGGACAAAAAGTGATTGGTTTCGGCGCTGAACCGAAAAAGACGGAAGAAGAGAACGAAAGCTTACTCGCTCAAATCATTCCGGAAGACTTACAAAACTACGGATTAATTCCAGAGTTTATCGGACGTCTCCCAGTCATTGCGACACTTGAGCAGTTAGATGAAGAAGCACTCTACCGTATTTTAACAGAGCCAAAAAATGCAATCGTGAAGCAATATGAAAAAATCGTCGAAATGGATGACGTGAAATTAACGTTTGAAGATGACGCTTTAATCGAGATTGCTCGCGAAGCAATCGAGCGAAAAACAGGAGCGCGTGGCTTACGCTCTATCATTGAAAATATTATGCTCGATGTCATGTATGAACTTCCTTCTTTAGAAGAAGTGACAGAATGTGTCATTACGAAAGAAGCAGTTCTCGGTGAAGCAGAGCCGACATTGTACAAAGAAGATGGAACGATTTTCCAACTTCCAAAACAAAACGGCGCAGGCAAACTCGCTTAAGCTAAATAAAAAAAGTAGAGAAGCTGACTTCGACGAACGCGCATCGATATGCGCTTCTTCGTGTCAGCTTTTTTTATTGATATGTTTTCGTAACTAAGTATAAGGACCTAATACATAAAGAATGAAGAGGTGACCGTTCATGGAAAGAATTGAAACACGTATTCCTTTACTTCCCCTTCGTGGAGTACTCGTTTATCCGCATATGATGTTACATATTGATGTTGGTCGAGAGCGCTCGATCTTTGCATTAGAACAAGCGATGGACGAAGGAGGATATATTTTTTTAGCGACACAAAAAGATAGTCGCGAAGAAGACCCTGATGAGTCTGATTTGTACGAATATGGAACATATGCGAAAATAGAAGAGATGAAACAAGTACCAAATGGTTCGTATCGCGTGCTGATTCGCGGTGAAGCACGAGGAAAGTGGTCAAACTACGAACGCGTCGATTTATATCCTGTCGTCGATGTAGAAGTATTTGAAGACCCTGAAGAACCGACACTCGAACAAGAGGCACTCATGCGTCACGTACGCGATTACTTTGAGCGCTATGCAGAATCTTCACGCCGTATTTCAAAAGAAGCAAAAGCAGCAGTCGATCAAATTGAAGAACCGGGACGTCTCGTCGATATGATCGCGACGTATTTACCATTACGCTTAGCAGAAAAGCAAGCATTTTTACGTGAAACAGACGTAGAAAAACGGATGATTCAAGTGATGAAACGACTGTACAATGAACATGAAGTTGCGGCGATTGAACAAAAAATTAGTAAGCGTGTAAAAGAGTCTGTCGAACAGACGCAAAAAGAGTATTATTTACGTGAACAGATGAAAGCAATTCGTGAAGAACTCGGCGACAAAGACGGAAAAGGTCGAGACATTGCAGAGTTACGCAAACGTCAAAAAGAGGCGAATATGCCACCTCACGTAGAAGAAACGTTTGAGCGTGAATTACGTCGTTATGAAGCGGTTCCTGCAGCGAGCGCAGAAAGTGGAGTTATTCGTAACTACTTAGATTGGCTCGTTGAATTACCGTGGTCAGAAGCGACAGAAGATCAACTCGACCTTGAAAAGTCAGAAGAGATTTTAAATCGTGACCATGCAGGGTTAGAAGATGTAAAAGAACGTATTTTAGAATATCTCGCTGTTCGTCAAATGACGGATACGATTCGTGGTCCAATCATCTGTTTAGCAGGTCCACCAGGGGTTGGTAAAACGTCACTTGCGCGAAGTATTGCAGATGCTCTCGGGCGTCATTTTGTCCGCGTCTCCTTAGGCGGTGTGCGCGATGAATCAGAAATTCGAGGACACCGTCGCACATATGTCGGTGCGATGCCAGGACGTATCATTCAAGGGATGAAAAAAGCAGGGACGACGAATCCTGTCTTTTTACTCGATGAAATTGATAAAATGTCGAACGACTTCCGAGGCGACCCGTCAAGTGCGATGTTAGAAGTGTTAGATCCGGAACAAAACAATACGTTCAGCGATCATTATATTGAAGAGCCATACGACTTATCGAATGTCTTTTTCATTGCGACGGCAAATGATTTGTCGATGATTCCAGGACCACTTCGTGATCGAATGGAAGTCATCTCACTTGCAGGGTATACAGAAGTTGAAAAAGAAGCGATTGCGAATGATCATTTAATTCCGAAACAGTTAGAAGAACATGGGTTAAATAAGTCGACGGTACGTTTCCGAGAACCTGTCGTAATCGATATGATTCGCTATTATACGAGAGAAGCAGGAGTACGTAACTTAGAGCGTGTCATTGCAAATGTTTGTCGAAAAGCAGCAAAACAAATCGCTTCTGGTGAGAAGAAAACTGTCACTGTGAGTGTCAATACGCTTGAAAGCTTAATCGGACCGAAGAAATTCCGTCACGGAGAAATTAGTGAAGAAAACGAAATCGGTGTCGTAAACGGTTTAGCGTATACACAAGCAGGAGGAGATATTTTACAAGCAGAAGTTGCGCTTTCTGTAGGGAAAGGAAAAATCGTACTTACAGGGAAGCTTGGAGACGTCATGCAAGAATCTGCACAAACAGCTCTTTCTTACGTTCGTTCAAATGCTGAATCACTCGGCATTGATCCGAAGTTTTATGAGTCGACAGATATTCATATTCACTTCCCTGAAGGAGCAGTACCGAAAGACGGGCCATCTGCAGGGATTACAATCGTGACCGCTCTCGTTTCTGCATTGACAAAACGTCCAGTAAAGCGCAATGTAGGAATGACAGGAGAAGTCACTTTACGAGGAAAAGTGTTACCGATCGGTGGTTTGAAAGAAAAATCACTCGGCGCTCATCGAGCAGGTATTGACACAATGATTATTCCGCAAGATAATGAACGTGACTTGGAAGAAATTCCAGAAGTCGTGAAAGAAAATATAACGTATCATCCGGTCACAGATGTGAAGGATGTGCTCAAATTAGCATTGGAGGCTGAACGCCTATGAAAATACAAAAAGCAGAAATTGTGATGAGTGCAGCACGCCCAGAGCAGTTCCCGGAAACGGGACTGCCTGAGTTTGCGCTCGCAGGACGTAGTAATGTTGGGAAATCTTCATTTATTAACAGTATGTTACGTCGTAAAAAATTAGCACGTACGTCTTCTAACCCTGGACGAACGATTACATTAAATTTCTTTGAAATTAATGAAGAATTTTATTTCGTGGACGTGCCAGGTTATGGGTATGCGAAACGTTCGAAAGACCATCGAGCAGAGTGGGGGCCACTTCTCCAACATTATTTAACGACGCGTGAAACGTTAAAAGCAGTGATTTTAATTATCGATGCGCGTCATAAAGCGATGGATACAGATTTACAAATGTACGATTTCCTCGCGCATTACGGCATTCCGACAATTATCGTAGCGACGAAAGCAGATAAATTGAAAAAAGGTCAGCAAGCGAAGCAGAAACGACTGTTAAAAGAAGCATTTCAAGTAGAAGAAGGAGACGAATTTATTATGTATTCTTCTGAAACAGGGATGAATAAAGAAGTCGTTTGGAATGCGATACGCGCGCGGATGTGAGCGTCTTTCTAGTCAAACGATTAATTTAGCGATAAGATGAAATTAATTCATAAAATAGTAGCAAATCGTTTCAATTTTATTATGGCAATAATGAATGTGAGAGGTGTGGACACCCGATGCATACAATTGTAGTAGGTGTAAATTACCGGACAGCACCGGTAGAAATTCGTGAAAAGTTTGCCTTCTCAGAAGAAGAACTTCCTGAGGCGATGCAAACATTACAACAAGAAAAAAGTATTTTAGAAAATGTCATCTTATCGACATGTAACCGAACAGAAATTTTTGCAGTTGTCGACCAATTGCATACGGGGCGTTACTATGTGAAGCGATTTATCTCTGAATGGTTCGATATTCCGATCGATTTATTAACGGAACATTTAATTATTCGTGAAAATGATGACATGGTGGAACATTTAATGCGTGTCACTTCAGGAATTGAGTCGATGATTTTAGGAGAGACACAAATATTAGGACAAGTACGTGAAAGTTTCTTGCGTGCGCAAGAAATCGGTACAACTGGAACGATGTTTAATGAAATGTTCAAGCGTGCAGTTACTTTTGCAAAACGTGCGCATGATGAAACACGGATCGGGGATAATGCGGTTTCGGTTTCTTACGCAGCGGTCGAACTTGCTAAAAAAGTATTCGGTTCGTTATCGCATAAACATATTGCGATACTCGGAGCCGGAGAAATGGGCGAACTTGCGGTGAAAAACTTAGCAGGAAGCGGTGTCGGCAAAATTACCGTATTGAACCGAACATATGCGAAAGCTCAAGAATTAGCAGAACAATTTGAAGGAGAAGCAAAATCTCTTGACGACCTACAATGCACATTGCTCGATGCAGATATTTTAATTAGTTCGACAGGCGCGACAGATTATGTCATCGACCTTGAACTTATTCAATTTGTCGAGCGTCTCCGCAAAGGCAAACCGTTATTCCTCGTCGACATTGCGGTACCACGAGATATGGACCCGCGTATCGGAGATTTACAAAATGTATTTTTATACGATATTGATGATTTACACGGTATTGTCGAAGCGAACTTAGCAGAGCGTAAACAAGCAGCAGCAGAAATTGGAGAAATGGTAAAACGCGAAGTCGTCTTATTCAACGAATGGGTAGCAACATTAGGAGTCGTTCCATTGATCGTTGCACTTCGACAAAAAGCGAGTGTCATTCAACAGACGACGATGGAAAGTATCGAAAATAAACTACCTGATTTAACAGAGCGAGAGCGCGCGATGATTCGTAAACATACGAAATCGATCGTTAACCAATTACTTCGTGATCCAATTACACAAGTAAAAGAATTATCCACCGACAAAAATGCAAAAGAAAAGTTAGAGTTGTTTGAACAAATTTTCGGCATTTCAGAAGAGGTCATTGAACAAAAGGAAGCCCTTGCTATTTTAGCGAAAGAACGTCTCGCCAAACGTGCAGAGCGTAATCGTAAGGCGCGTGAACAAGAGGCATTTCAACCCGACATGAAAACGACGTAATGTTGGCTATGAAAGGTAGCGAACGAATATGACTGAAATGACGATGGCGAGGCTCGACGAGTGGATGATTATCCTATACGCGGTGAGCCTCGTCTTTTATTTTACAGATTATGTGAAGCGAAATACGTATTTACACTATTGTGCGGTATTTTTATTTGCAGTCGTCTTCATTATGCAAACGACGACGATCGTTTCGAGTGTTATACAAAATGGGCAATTGCCGATCTACACATTATTAGATGGCGTTTATATCATTGCTTGGTTACTACTACTCGTTTCGTTGTTGTTTTATACGTTTCATTCTTACAATTTAATTTTGTTTATTATGAATAGTATCGGATTCGTCTTTATGACGATTCATACATTTGGAGTCGCTCAGCGCGCATCTCTTCGAGTTAGTGAGATGCTCATTTCAGAGTTACTGCTCATTCATATCGTCTTTGCATTTTTAGCGTATGTTGCATTCGCATTTGCGTTTGCATTTGCTATTTTATATTTGATCGTCTATCGCTTATTAAAGAAAAAAATATGGACGAAACAATTCGATCGCTACCCATCACTACACCAAACAACCGTAGGGATGAAACGGTCGATTTATGCAGGTATACCGTTATTGTTTATTAGCTTATTACTCGGTTTGCAATGGGCACAAGTCGTATTAGAGGAGTGGTCGGTATTTGACCCGAAAGTTTGGATGTCGTTTCTCGTCGTACTCGTCTATAGTGGACTTGTTTATTTGAAAAAAACAGACCGGTTACGAGCGAATGATTTCGCCTGGTCTGTACTCATTGCATTTTTATTCGTACTCGTGAACTTTTTTGTTGCGAGTCAATGGTCATCATTCCATTACTGGATGTAAATATTGAAGGAGGATTTCATTCATGAGAAAAATTGTCGTCGGTTCCCGTCGAAGTAAATTAGCATTAACACAGACGAAGTGGTTCATCGAAGAGATGAAAAAAGCAGGAGCTCCTTTTGAGTTTGAGATTAAAGAAATCGTCACAAAAGGAGATCAAATTATTCACGTACAATTATCAAAAGTCGGTGGAAAAGGATTGTTCGTTAAAGAAATTCAACAGGCTTTATTTGATGGAACGATCGACTTTGCTGTACATAGTATGAAAGATATGCCGGCAGAGCTTCCAGAAGGCTTAACGATCGGTTGTATTCCGAAACGAGAAGACCCACGAGATGCATTCATTTCCAACGGGCACGTGAAGTTTATGGACTTACCAGCAGGAGCCGTTGTCGGAACGTCAAGTTTACGCCGAAGCTCTCAACTGAAGTTAATCCGTCCGGATATTGAAATTAAATGGATCCGTGGAAATATCGATACACGATTAAAAAAATTACAAGACGGTGAATACGATGCGATTTTACTTGCAGCAGCAGGAATGAAACGTATGGGATGGCCAGAAGACCTTGTGACAGAATATATGGACCCAGAAGTTTGTATTCCAGCGGTAGGGCAAGGAGCGCTTGCGATTGAATGTCGTGCAGATGATGAAGAGCTTCTTCGCGAGTTGAAAAAAGTCGAAGATCCGAAAACACGCCAAGAAGTTGAAGCAGAACGTGCTTTCTTATCAGAGATGGACGGTTCTTGCCAAGTACCGATCGCTGGATTTGCTCAATATGAAGACGGAGAAGTGAAAATGACTGGATATGTCGCGTCACCCGATGCAAAAGAAGTGTATAAACAGACACATACATTGAAAGATGCGACGGCACTCGGAAAAGAAATCGCTTCTGACTTACGAAAAGAAGGAGCAGGAGAAGTCATTGAGAAAGTGATGGCGGAGCTCAATGAAAAACAGTAAGCCGTTGACAGATGAAACTGTTATTTTTACAGGTACGCCGAAATCAACGGAACCACTGAAAGAAGTTGAAAAACTTGGAGGACGTGCCATTTCGCACCCGTTGATTGAAGTGCGTTCGATTACAACACCTGAAGACGAGCAACATATGGCGCGAGCAGAACGAGCGACATGGCTCATTTTTACGAGTCAGTCGTCTGTTCAAGCGTTTTTAGAGAAGATGGAGCGACTAAATAAACGACCGGAACATTTCCAAGGAAAAATTGCCGCCATCGGTACGAAAACAGCAGCTGCGCTTGAACGTATCGGATTTACGGTATCGTTTATCCCTGAAGTATTTAGTGCGGATATTTTCGTCAAACAGTTCCGTCCGAAAAAAGAAGAACAAGTCGATGTCGTCTTTTTACGTGGTACTCTTGCTCGTTCGATTTTACGGGATCATTTGCCATTTACGATCAAAGAATGGACCGTTTATGAAACAGCACCTACGAGTGCGCATCATGAAGCGCTCATTCGAGACATTCAAAATGCAAGTCATTGTACCGTATTATTTGCGAGTCCTTCAGCCGTTCGGGAGTTTGCTACGCATATTGCTCCAACGACTGGTTGGAGTTTTTCAGTCGGAGCAATCGGTCACGTAACGAAAGAAGCTTTACAAAAGGTCGGGGCACCTGTACATATTATGCCATCGACGTACACTTTACTCGAACTCGTTCGAGAAACAGCGA
>JASKZX010000164.1 GCA_030147435.1 Savagea sp.
AAGAACGACAAATGCCAAAAAAAGAACCCGTTGTTGAACAAACGACAGGCGTTCCGACAAACTTCGATATTTTAAAACGAATTTCAAATTTAGAAAAACATGTATTTGGCGATAAATTGTCTAACGAATAATATTAGAACTTTCTATTTGTAGAAAGGTAGAAACTTGTGTATAATAATGTAGTTGTGTTTAAGTGCTCGAGTAATCGCTAGTACGCAAGACGTATTAGAGGAAAGTCCATGCTCACACGATCTGTGATGATCGTAGTGTTCGTGCTAGGTGAAACAATAAGCCTAGGTAGCGAGAGCTAACGGCGAGAATAAATCCTAAGGCTTTGCTATGGATGAGATTCTCTGAAAAGTGCCACAGAGACGAGTCGGCTAGGAAACTAGTTCGGGTGGAACGGGTAAACCCCACGAGTGAGCAACCCAAATTTTGGTCGGGGCACTTTCGAAGCGGAATCCGAACGCATTCGAGAGGCTTATGAAGAGTCATAGGCAGACAGATGATTACTACCGGAGTACGAGGCGAGAGCCGTTTGAGTACCATGGAACAGAACATGGCTTACAGAGCACTTAAACATATATTGAAAAAATTGATGCTCTCCGAATGAGTTGGAGAGCTTTTTTTAACGAGATAGGAGTGAATCGATTGAGCGAAATGACATTAGTGGCAACGTCTGCCATGGGGCTAGAGGCACTCGTTGCTGATGAAGTGCGTGCCCTTGGTTATGAACCGACGACACGTAATGGAAAAGTGTATTTCAAAGGAGACGCAACAGCGATTGCACGGGCGAATATGTGGTTACGAATCGCCGATCGTGTACATATCGTTGTAGGACAATTCAAAGCGACGACATTCGATCAGTTGTTTGAGGGGGTATATGCACTTCCTTGGGATGAGTATATGCCAGTTGATGCGGAGTTTCCTGTTAATGGGAAGTCGGTGAAATCGAAGTTGTTTAGTGTGTCAGACTGCCAAGCGATTACGAAAAAAGCGATTGCTGAAAAAATGAAAAAACAATATCACCGTCTCGGATTTTTAGAAGAGACAGGTCCTTTATATAAAATTGAAGTGTCGATGTTAAAAGATGTTGCGACATTGACGATTGATACGAGCGGTCCAGGTCTTCATAAACGAGGGTATCGCGTCGCTCAAGGAGGCGCTCCTTTAAAAGAGACGCTTGCAGCAGGCCTTGTCCAATTAACGAAATGGCAACCGAAAGATCGACCGTTCATTGATCCGTTTTGTGGGTCAGGAACGATTGCGATTGAAGCGGCGATGATCGGGCAAAATATTGCTCCAGGAACGAACCGTGAGTTCGTATCTGAAGAATGGCCATGGATGAAAGAAAAAATTTGGGAAAAAGTTGATGAAGAAGCAGATGCCTTAGCGAAATATGACGAACCTCTTGAAATTTGTGGGTATGATGTCGATGGTCGTATGATCGATATTGCTCGTCGAAATGCAGAAGCTGCAGGTTTCCCAGACGATTTAATTCACTTTAAACAACAACATGTGAAAGATTTAACGTTAGAAGGACATAATGGTGTCATCGTGACGAACCCACCTTATGGGGAACGTCTCGGAGAACGTCAAGATGCGGAAGAACATGCATCGATTTTAGGAAATATCGTGCAAGGTCATCCGTCTTGGTCCACATACGTAATCACACCGTTAGAAGAGTTTGAAGAGTTTTTCGGAAAGAAAGCGACGAAAAAACGCAAATTGTTTAATGGATTCATTAAAACAGACTATTATCAGTTTTGGGGAAAAAGAAAATAATTTGATAGCCGATGTGAACGAGATTCGTTCCATCGGTTTCTTATTTGTTGTATAAGTACATTGTGAAGGCGAAAGGAGGCGCTTGTATGAAGCGCACATTACCATTTCAATTATCAAAAGATCAGTCGTTTTTTGAATCTCTCAACGGATGGATCGGTGACGTATTGTTTGATGAGTTGCCTGAAAAAGGATTTGAATTACGAGATGAACAAATATTTATGGCTTTTCAAATTGAAAAAGCGATGCGAGAAAAAGACGTTCTTTTTGCGGAAGCTGGAGTAGGTACAGGAAAGACGATTGCGTATTTGCTTCCGACATTAGCCTATGCGCGTTATACAGGGAAGCCTGCGATTATCGCTTGTGCGGATGAAACGTTGATCGACCAACTCGTTAAAGAAGATGGCGACATCGCCAAAATGAGCGAGGCGTTAAACTTAAATATTGACGTCCGTTTAGCAAAATCACGAGATCAATATGTCTGTTTAAACCGTTTAGAAGAAGCGGTCGATTTTGGTTACGGTGATTTTGCTCACGAAGTAGAAGATCGTTTACCTTTATTCGTTTACGGTTCTGACTCGTTAACGGAACTGTATCCTTATGGTGATCGCTCAGATTATCCAGAACTAAATGATGAAGAGTGGGGCATGATCAACTATCACCCGATTCAACAATGTGCTTCTTGTGAAAAACGTAATCGTTGTGGGCAAACATTGCATCGTAAAGCGTATCGTGAAGCGACAGACTTTATTATTTGTTCGCAAGATTTTTA
>JASKZX010000120.1 GCA_030147435.1 Savagea sp.
CAAACAGAAGTAGAGCGATGGAAAAAAGAAGCGATGAATGTCTTTTTACTCGTTTCAAATGAAGAAAGAGAACAACAAGTGCGTGAAATTTTAGAAGATTATTCGATTGAAGCAGCAATTCATGCTAAGCCTTCTGAAGATGGTGTGTTATCGATCGTGCCTGGGGAACTGGCAGAAGGGTTTGAGTTAACGAAAGAACGTGCAGTTGTTATAACTGAAGCGGAGTTATTTGCTTCGAAAAAACGTCGTCCGAAACGTCAGAAAAAATGGTCGAATGCCGAACGAATTAAAAGTTATTCTGAAATCAATACAGGGGATTACGTCGTGCATATCGAACACGGAATCGGACGCTATGACGGTGTTGAAACGTTAGAAATTGCAGGGCGACCGAAAGATTATCTCGTTATTCGATATAAAGATGATGATACGGTTTACGTACCTGTGGATAAGATCGATCTCGTACAAAAATACGTGTCATCGAATGACCGGACGCCCAAGTTACACAAATTAGGTGGAACGGATTGGGAAAAGACGAAACGAAATGTGACCGCAGCGGTACAAGATATTGCGGATGAATTGATGAAGCTTTATGCAAAACGTGAATCCGAAAAAGGATACGCCTTTTCATCAGATGACGATGCGCAACAAGCATTTGAATCATTATTTCCTTATCCAGAAACAGACGATCAATTGCGCAGTATTGAAGAAATTAAGCGCGATATGGAAAAAGAACGCCCGATGGACCGTCTCCTTTGCGGAGATGTCGGTTACGGAAAAACAGAAGTCGCATTACGTGCAGCATTTAAAGCGATTCGTGATGGGAAACAAGTAGCCTTTTTAGTGCCGACGACAATTTTAGCGCAACAACATTATGAAACGATCGTCGAGCGATTTGCAGCATTTGAAGAAATTCGTCCTGCGTTACTGAATCGTTTCCGCACACCGAAAGAACAGCGCGAAACATTAGAAAAATTAGCAACTGGTGAAGTCGACATCGTCGTCGGAACGCACCGATTATTATCAAAAGATGTCGAGTTTTTCGACCTCGGGCTACTCATCGTAGACGAAGAGCAACGTTTCGGTGTGACGCATAAAGAGAAAATTAAACAGATGAAAACGAACGTAGACGTGTTGACATTAACAGCGACACCAATTCCACGGACGCTTCATATGTCGATGGTCGGTGTGCGTGATTTATCTGTCATTGAAACACCGCCAACGAACCGTTTCCCGGTCCAAACGTATGTGATGGAACATAGTTGGGGTGTTGTTCGAGAGGCGATCGAACGCGAACTCGCTCGTGGTGGACAAGTGTTTTACTTATACAATCGAGTAGAAGATATGGCCAAACGAGTGCAACGAATTCAAGAGCTCGTACCTGAAGCACGCGTCGGTTACGCACACGGTCGTATGACAGAAAGTGCGCTAGAAGCAGTCATTATCGCCTTTTTAGAAGGGGAATATGACGTTCTCGTAACGACGACGATTATTGAAACAGGAATCGATATTCCAAACGTCAACACGTTAATTGTCGATGATGCTGACAAGATGGGGCTTTCCCAACTGTATCAATTACGTGGCCGTGTCGGACGTTCGAATCGTGTTGCGTACAGTTACTTCTTATATCAAAGAGATAAAATCTTAACGGAAGTAGCAGAAAGTCGTTTACAAGCGATTCGAGATTTTACAGAGCTCGGCAGTGGATTTAAAATTGCGATGCGCGACTTAACGATTCGTGGGGCAGGGAACTTACTCGGTGCAGAACAACATGGCTTTATTGATTCTGTCGGTTTTGATTTATACTCACAATTGTTAGAAGAAGCGATTCAAGAACGTAAAGAAGGAAAAACGAAAGAGCCTGAATTGTTGACAGAAATTCAGTTACCTGTACATGCGCACATTCCGGAGACGTATATTGTGGATAACTTCCAAAAAATTCAGATGTATAAACGAATTCAAGCGATTCGTACGGATGAAATGTATAACGATTTAATTGATGAGATGATCGATCGTTTCGGGGATTTACCGTATGAAGTAGAATTACTTCTTCGTGTCGCTCGATTACGCGCACGTGCAAGTAACGCACAGTTAGAATCTATCCGTCAAAAAGGGTCGACGATTACGTGTCAGTTGACGGCGGAAGGAACGAAAGCATTAAACGGACCGAAGTTTATGCAAGCGACGAAATCATTCGGTCGTGCACTCGGCTTTTCAATGGACGGTGAAACATTAGCAGTCACTTTAGATGAACGTCAACTAGGGAAGAAAAATACGTTCGATGCGATTGAAGAACTCGTCGATCAATTGAACGAGAACCAAGAAGATGCCGATGACGAAAACGAATAAATGGAATATGCAAGAAGCGATGCACGGGGCACTGTTATTAACGATTGCGACTTTCATCGTGAAAGTGTTATCGGTCGTGTACCGTGTGCCGTTTCAAAATATGGTCGGCGACGCAGGATTTTATATGTATCAACAAGTGTATCCATTTGTCGGGATTTTTGTAGCGTGGACGAGTTACGGATACTCGGTTGCGCTATCAAAATGGTTAGCAGAAAGTACCAATGAAATGGAACGCGAAAAAAGAACACAGCTCGGTTTTATTTACGTCACTTTGTTGATGATATTTATTTTTATTTTTCTTTATACGAATGCGACGACTTTAGCAAAAGCGATGGGAGATGAGGCACTTGCTCCTTTACTTCAAACGAGTAGTTGGCTCGCTCTCATCGTTCCATTTCTTGCAACACTTAAAGGAAGTTTTCAAGCACGAGGACAATTTCGCCCAATTGCGTATGCGAACGTTTTCGAGCAAGTCGTTCGCGTTAGTATTATTTTAGTCGGTGCTTATTTTGTCGTTCAAATGTCGCGTCCGCTTTATGAAGCAGCGCAATTTGCTTTATTCGGAAGTGTCATTGGAGCAATCGTCGGAACACTTTGGTTACTCCGATATGTTCAGACGTTTCAATGGAGCCGTTTATCGGTTCGAGAATTTTTTCAAGGAAGTAAAAAGTTAACGATTTATAGTATGAGTTTTAGTTTAAGTGCTTTATTACTTTTGTTGTTTCAACTCGTCGATTCATTTACGATTGTAAACACACTCGTGACACAAGGAATAGCATTTTCGACAGCAATTGTTGAAAAAGGAATTTTTGACCGAGGGCATCCGTTCGTTCAAGTCGGTTTACTCGTTGCGACGACTTTATCCCTTGCTCTAGTGCCTCTTGTTGCGCGAAAAGAAACGACAGAAAAAGAAAAAAGAGCGACGCGCCGTTACGTCATCGTCGCTTTTCAAATCGCAATCGCTTTCGGTGTCGCAGCGACACTCGGATTAATGATTGTATTAAACGATTTAAATGTCTTTTTATTTAAAGAAAATGTCGGCTACGTACCACTTCTTCTTTTTGTCGGACAAATTTTTTGGCTTTCACTTCTTTTACCGATGACTGCTATTTTACAAGGGAGAGGGTATTTGTTCGTACCTTTTCTAATTTATAGTATCGGGCTGTTCGTTAAAGGAAGTACTGCTTCATTTTTTATTACTCATTGGCAAACGAGTGGTGCTGCATTAGGAAGTCATGTCAGTTTATTCGTTATGACTGTTTTATTAAGTAGTTACTTTTATTATCATTTACCGATGCGTTTAATCCGTCCGACATTTGTATATAAGTTATGTAAAGCGAGTATCGCATTAATCGGAGTTACTTTATTATGGAAGTATATGATGCATTTTATCGGTAGTGAAGGACGTCTCTTTGCGATGTGGATGACTTTATCTACAGCGCTTATAGGAAGCGTTACTTTTGGGTATATGATCATAAGAGATGAGATGTTTCAAGTGCGGGAGTGGCTTCTTTTACCGAAAGGAGACATTTTTGCAAGATGGCAATTAGCCGTACGACGAAAGGATGGAAAGAAATGAAGTCGATTACAGTAGTAGGATTAGGTGCAGGAGAAATCGAACAAATGTCAGTCGGTGTTTACCGTCGTCTTCTAAAAGCAGACAATGTATGGGTACGTACAAAAGATCATCCATTATTTGAAGAATTAGAAGAAGTGACGTTTACGAGCTTCGATGAAGTGTATGAAGAAAGTGAACTGTTTGAAGAAACGTATGAAACAATCGCTCACCGTTTAGAAAAAGAAGCTGAAAAAGGCCCTGTATTATATGCGGTGCCCGGACATCCGCTCGTTGCGGAACAAACGGTGCAACTATTAATTGAAAAAGAACGCCAAGGAAACATCGATTTAACGATTATCGGTGGAGAAAGTTTTCTTGATGCGGTATTTACGGCACTTCGCATCGACCCAGTCGAAGGGTTCCAACTCGTTGATGCATTTACGATGACGAAAGAGTCGCTTCAAGTGACACAGCATGTCCTCATTACGCAAGT
>JASKZX010000123.1 GCA_030147435.1 Savagea sp.
AAGCGTCCAGCAGGAGGCGGCGGTGGAGGTTCAACACCAACACCAGAGGAATCACCAGGTACTGAAACAGAAGAGCCAGGCGAAACTCCAGAAGAATCACCAGGTACTGAAACAGAAGAGCCAGGTGAAACACCGGAAGAACAACCGGGTACTGAAACAGAAGAACCAGGTAAAACACCGGAAGAGCAACCAGGTACTGAAACAGAAAAACCAGGTGAAACTCCAGAAGAAACACCAGGTGCTGAAACAGAAGAGCCAGGTAAATCTCCGACGGACAAGCCAGGCACTGAAACGCCTGACAAAGGAACAGAACAACCAGTTGAGAAACCAGGTAAACCAGCTGATAAACCTTCAAAAGAAGATAAAAAGCCAGGATTACCACAAACAGGTGAACAACTTGCTTGGGCAGTTCCGCTTGCAGGTCTTGCATTGCTTGCACTCGGTGGAGTACTCGTATTCCGTCGTAACCGCAACGCATAAATAAAAAAAGTGCTGCCAATTTCGGCAGCACTTTTTCTTTTTGTCTAATAAGCGTATAATAGCTGTAATGTAGAGAGGGTGAATGACAATGACTGAAGAGATAGAAAAGAAAATGCGACGTCGTCAAATGTTAGGAACCGGTTTATTTGTATTGAGTTTTTTCTTTGGTGTGTATATTTTATTAGGGGCATTGACGTATAATCAACCCGACGGTCTCATCGATCAAAACGGTCAGATGACTGTTCCAGTATTAGAAGCAATCGCTTTATTCATCAGTATTATAGTAGCGGAGTGGATCGTTCGTCGCCAATTAGCGAAAAAGCAAGGGTCGATGACGAAATTAGGTCTGTTTTGGATCGGTGCATTTATCGGTGTGTTCGTTTTAGCAACAACAGCGATGACGGTCGTTGGAGGGTTATTACCAGAAAAGTTAGTAACAGTACCTTTTCCGGCGTATGTCGTATTTACAGTTCTTTGGATAATTGGTACATGGTATTATCGTAAACGTTATGTATTTTCAATACCGACAAAATAAAAAGACGCTATTTGATAGATTTTTTCAAATAGCGTCTTTTTAGATTGCAAGAGTGATAGACCGGTAATCAATCGTGAGTGATGAACCAACTTCTTGCTGAAGGAGGTTTGTTAATCGTTGTCCTTCTCGATTAAATGCGTCTATAAGTGCTTTTGCTTCAGAGGTAAAGGTATCCGTCTCGAAATTGTACCAAGCACCGTACGTTTGATTCCAAGCGTGGAATTGACGGGCGAGTTCAAGAGAAGCAATTTGGCAAATTTCTAAATTAGCAAAACAATGACTACACCATAAAGGATCAGCAAAATCTCCTTCTATATAGACAGTTGTCGTTTGTTTTTCACAAAAACAGATCAATGAGAATCCCCTTTCTAGAAAAGAAAAAATCGTCCTAATAGCTAGGACGATTTTGAAATGTATGATTCCGACTGGGCTTGAACCAGCGACCTCTACCCTGTCAAGGTAGCGCTCTCCCAACTGAGCTACGGAATCGTATTCTTTTGAACACATATAAAAATATAACATGAGATAAAAAGAATGTAAAGGATAAAATAAGAAAAAGTAATAAAAAACTGTAATTGTCAATATTCTGTGACGAATATTACAGCATTTTTTCTACTAAAGCAGAAGAAAGTCTTTTCATTTTAGCCAAAGTTTGCATACAATGTAAACGAAAGGAGTGGACTACATGAGTTTAAAACAGTTTACTAAAACAGATTTTCAACGACAATGGTTAAAGCGTTTACAAGCCGAACGCGAAAATTTCGCGGAGCATGCGGACTATAACGATCGGAACACATCATTCCCACACCGAAACGTTCAGACGCTTGTTGATATGGGCTATACGACGCTTACATTACCGAAAGAGTACGGTGGTGGAGGTATTACAGCTACAAGCCACGCGCTCTTCCAAGAAATGATTGGATCGATGGATGGAGCGACTGCTCTTGCAATCGGTTGGCACCAAGCAATCGTTGGAGAAATTTACACGACACGTCTATGGACAGAGGAACAACTTTCATCATTTGCTGAGGAATTAAAAAATGGTGCACTCGTAAACCGTGCAATGAGTGAAGCACGTACAGGAAGTCCAGCTCGCGGTGGACGACCAGGAACGACAGCGGTTCGTTCAGGAGAGGGCTGGAAAATTTCAGGCCGAAAAATTTTCACAACGATGTCACCAGCACTTACGCATTTCCTCGTTTCAGCATGGATTGAAGAAACAGAAACGATTGGTTCATTTTTAATTCCAGCTGATTTAGAAGGGGTTTCTATTGATGAAACATGGGATGTTGTCGGTATGCGCGCATCTGAGAGCCACGACCTCGTATTAGAAGATGTATATGTTGAGGACGCTGCACTCGTTGAGCCAACTCCGCCAGAATATAAGGGTGTGGTAAACCCTTGGGCACTTCATACGCCAGCATGTTATTTAGGAATTGCACGTGCGGCGCGAGATTTTGCGGTTGAGTTTTCACTGAATCACAAACCAAACAGTATTGATACAACGATTAGTGAGTTACCGAATGTTCGCGAACATATTGCACAAATGGAATGGCGTTTACAAAGCGCACGTAACACATTGTACAATGTAGCTGCTATGTGTGACGATGATCGCCGTGATAGCATTACGACAGAGCTAGCAACTGCGAAGCATATCGTTACCAATTTAGCGGTTGAAATTGTAGACCGTGCAATGCGACTAGTCGGAGGAAGTAGTTTACAAATGAAAAGCCCATTACAACGCTACTACCGTGACGTTCGAGCAGGACTCCATAACCCGCCGATGGACGACATGGTTATGATGCAGCTTGCTGCAAAAGCGTTAGAAAAACACGACAAGGTCGATGAGTACTAAATGATTCATCGCCTCGTCGTTACCGGGTATAAAGCATTTGAACTCGGAATATTTAACGATGATCATCCTGGGGTGCCTATTATTAAAAAGGCGCTCCGGGATATGTTCGTTGATTTAATGATGAACGAACAACTCGAATGGGTCATCGTCAGCGGACAACTCGGTGTAGAGTTATGGGCGACCGAAGTTGTGCGCGAGTTAAAAGAACAATACCCTACATTAAAATATGCAGTACTTCCTCCTTTTGAAGGGCAGTCTGAAAAGTGGAACGAAGCGAATCAACAGAAATATATGTTAATGATTCAAGAGGCAGACTTTTCAACGTCTCTGACGAAACGTCCTTACGAAGGGCCGTGGCAATTTCGAGCAAAGGATGAATTTTTGTTTAAAAACTCCGATGGGATTTTATTCGTGTATGATGAAGATAACGAAGGTTCTCCGAAGTTTATGAAGCGCGCTGCAGAAAAATATGCTAAAAAAGCACCTTATGAAGTGTTGACGATTACAGCATTAGATTTGCAGTGGATTGCTGAAGAGATTGAACGAGAACGTTGGGAAGGGGAAGGATTTTATTGAAAATATTTCATGATCGATTACAGCATATTTTAAGTGAACAAAACTTTTACTTTGAACGAGGGAAAACTCATGACGTATCATTTCGTCTTGAGATGTTAGAGCGTCTTTACGAAGGAATCAAAACATATGAAAGTGACTTAACAGATGCACTATTTCAAGATTTAGGGAAGTCGGAAGCAGAAAGTTACATGACAGAAATTGGAATCGTTTTAACGAGTATTCGCAACGTGAAAAAACATTTAAAAGGCTGGGCAGAAAAACAAGAAGTAGAAACACCACTTTATTTGCAACCGGCTAAAAGTTATGTGCAACGTATGCCTTACGGTGTCACCCTTATTGTCGGACCGTTTAATTACCCGGTGCAGCTCGTACTTGAGCCATTGATCGGCTCGATTGCTGGTGGGAATTGTACGGTGATTAAACCGTCTGAATATACGCCGCATACTAATCGAGTGTTAAAAAAGATGTTGGAAGAGATGTATCCACTCCAATATGTCACAGTAGTCGAAGGTGAAAAAGAAGAGACTGATGCGTTATTCCGTGCACCTTTTGATAAAATATTTTTCACAGGTAGCGTAACGGTTGGAAAGATTGCAATGAAACGAGCAGCTGAACGCCTTACACCAATTACGTTAGAGCTCGGTGGGAAAAGCCCTGTCATCGTAGATGAAACCGCAAAATTAAAAGTAGCAGCAGAGCGAATTGCTTGGGGGAAATTTACGAACAATGGCCAAACATGTGTAGCGCCAGATTATGTATACGTACATGAATCGGTTTATGAACCATTCATCGAACAATTGAAACGAACAATTACTCGTTTCTATGGAAAGTATCCATTAGAAAGCCCAGATTATGGACGTATTATCCATGAGAAACATTGGGATCGCCTCGATGAATTAATGAAAAAAGAGCATCAATCGATCGTTTTTGGTGGGCATCGCAACCGAGAAAAGAAATTTATCGCACCGACAATTTTTGCTTTAGATGAAGCGACCGGACCATTGATGGAAGACGAATTGTTCGGACCTTTACTTCCTGTCATTCCTTATACTGACTTTCGTGAAGTCATTCACG
>JASKZX010000126.1 GCA_030147435.1 Savagea sp.
CTCATTCAGACGATTACGTATTCGTTCGATTACTCGACCGTCACCCGGTATATCGTCCGATGGAAAAAGTGCGCGAGACATTTCCAAACGCTTTACATGTCTCTCAACGAGCGAATCATTCGTTAACATCTACGGAACAAAAAGAACGACTCAAACAAATTGAAAAGCGAGATGATATTACATTGTTTACTTCTTTTTACGAAGCGATGTATGACGCGACACCTGAAGAAGAAGAACGTGTACTCATTGAGCAATTGTTCGACCAAGTAGAAAAGGAGGAGCGTCACCAATGAAACCTATACAACTAACGATGACAGCAATCGGTCCATATAAAGGGACAGAGACGATTGACTTTACATCGTTTCGCCAAAGTGAGCTTTTTGTTATTTCGGGACCGACAGGCGCAGGAAAAACGACGATTTTTGATGCGTTGACGTATGCGTTTTACGGCATTGCCAGTGGTGAAGACCGAAAAGAAAATGTCCGTCATTTACGAAGTGATTTTGCGACAGATGATGTACCATCAAGTGTAGACTTAATATTTGAAGCGGGAGGAAACACGTATCGGGTATTCCGGCAAATTCCGTATCAAAAAGAAGGAAACAAAACAGAAACAGACGGAAAAGCAGAATTATATATCATCGATGAAGAAGGCGAACATCCCGCTGTTTCTAAAATGAACCCGACGACTGTGAATCAAAAATTGTATGAAATGATCGGCCTCGATAAAGAGCAATTTCGTCAACTCGTTTTATTACCACAAGGAGAATATCGAACGTTTCTGACGTCACCGACGACGAATAAAGAAGAAATGTTACGAACGATTTTCCAAACAGAGCGTTATGCAAAGCTCGCTCAATTGTTACAGCGAAAGACGAAAGAAGCTGCAAAAGAACTCGACCGCTTGCTTGAACGTCGCCGTTATTTATTAGAAGATATTCGTCGAGTGGGTCAAGACGAGCTAGCGTTTGATACAGTACTCGCACGTGAAGAAGTGAAGTTACAAGACGTTCTTTCTTTATTACGTGATGAAAACTTGAAACAAAAAGAAATTACACAAGAACAAGCGAAAGTTTTACAAGCGAAAGAAGAACAATTAAAAGAAGTTCAAGCAGCTTATCACGAAGCAGAAATGATTGAAAAACAATGGAAAGAAAAAGAGCAACTCGTAAAACGGCTTGAAAATTTACAACAACAGACTACATCGATCGAAGAAATAAGAAAAATCATCCAAGCATTAGAAGTTGTTGAAAGACTTGTAGTGACGAAAGAACGTTTAGATGAAGCGATGAAAGACTATCAGTTAAAAGAAGTCGAACGCGAGCAAAATATTCGAGATTTAGAAGCGTGGACGATTTCTTACGATGACTATGTAAAACAAGAGCGACGTGTGAAAGAAAAAGAAGAAGCGATGGATGCATTACGAAAAGAAATTGATCAACTCGAACAAAACTATCAGCAAGTGATGCGACTCGATGAGTTACAAGAAAGTGTGCAAAAAGCAGCACGTGACGTTGAAGTGGTAGAAAAGAAAATTGAAGAGATAGAAGAAGACTATCAATTCCATCGAGTAGAATATCGTGCGCAGCGGAAAGGGTGGATCGAAGCTCAAAAAGCGAAAGAAACGTACGATGAAAAGATTCGAGAAGATGAAGCGTTAACGAAACAAATTGAACTGTTGGAAACGCTCCAAATGTATGAATTACAAATAAAAACACTCGAAGCAAATATCAATGAACTTCGCCCGTTACGCGATAAAAAAGAAGAAGAGTTTCAAGCGTTAAAAGATGATTACTTTGAAGCGCAAGCAGCAAGACTTGCACATCAACTGCACGACGGTGAACAATGCCCAGTCTGTGGAAGTGTAGAACATCCGAAAAAAGCAAATGTACATGCAACGCTCGTCACAGAAGAAGCATTAGAGAAAAAAGAAGAAACGTTCCGAGCATTAGATTTAGAGCTTATTAAATATGACCAACAACTGGAAGAAGCAATTCGTCAACGTGATCGTTACGAAGCAGCACGTGTAGAACGAAATATTCATACAACGATTGAACAGTTGAAAGAACAACGAGAGTCGACGTATAGCGCAATGGAAGGATTAACGTATCAACAAGGAATAGAGAAGACGTTAGAAAAAATTGTGCATGAATTAGAAGAAAAAAGTGAAACGTATCAAGAGACATTAGATGAATGGAAAGAAACATTAACTGAAAAAAGAATTGCGTTCAGCACGAAAGAAGCGACTTATCAAGAAGTCAAACGAGCGATTCCAGAAGAACTTCATGACCGAGACGTTTATGAACGTGTCCTGCAAGAGAAGAAAGAAACGTATCAGCACTATGTGGAAGTAAAAGAAACGTTAATCGAGAAACATCAACAATTAATGACGATGAAAGCATCGTTAGAAGCGACGAAAGAAAGCGTTGTGAAGGAAGTAAAAGAGCGGAAACAACGAGTTGAAAAACAGAAGGAAGCTTGGACCGAGGCATTAGAGAAGGAAGGTTGGCAAGTAGAAGACTATAAGAAATGGCATGAGCGTCTCGATGAGAAAGAAGCGATGAAAGAACGAGTAACGACGTACGACCGAGAAATGCAAGAAGTAAACATTCGTTTAGATGTTTTAGAAGAAGCGTTAAAAAATAAAGAACGAAAACCTTTAGAGAACTATGAAAAAGCGGTAGTAGAAATAAAAGAACGTGTTGAACAGCAACGAACTCTTCTTCATGAAGCGACTCACTTACAAAAAGAGTATGAACGTTTCATTAGCGAAGTAGAGCGTTATCAAGAAGCCGCTTCCGAAAAAGAAGAGGAATACCGAAAGCTCGCTCACCTATCTCGTCTCGTTTCAGGAGATAACGAAGCGAAAATTTCATTCGAGCGATTCATTCAAATCGAATATTTAGAACAAGTGCTTCAGGCAGCAAACTTATACTTCAACGATTTAACAGACGGCCAATACCAGTTTGAACGGAATGAAGAACGTGCTTCTCACGGAAGAGCAAGCGGACTAGACCTCGTCGTATTTGACGGATTTACCAACGAACTCCGTGACGTGAAAACATTATCGGGCGGTGAGAAGTTTATCGCATCTCTCTGTTTATCATTAGGGATGAGTGATGTCATTCAAAGTCATCAAGGGGCCGTACAAGTCGACACACTCTTTATCGATGAAGGATTCGGAACATTGGATGAAGAGATGTTACGAAAAGCAATCGATGCGCTCATCGCACTCGAAAAATCAGGGCGTATGATCGGTGTGATTTCTCACGTTGACGAATTGAAAGAAGCATTACCTGCTGAAATTGCGGTAACGAAAAATAATGCAGGTCATAGTGAATTAGAGGTGATCGTCAAATGACGAAACGTCGGATGACATTAGGACTTGTCATCGTTTTATTAATTGCATTAGCGGTCTATTTACAAACGACGATGAAAGAAACAGCTGAAAAAGGAAAGCCGTATACACTCGCCTACTATGAAATGAATGAAACGGAACATGTCGGTGATAACAGTAAAGTCGTCGGACTCATCGATCAACTCCCTTATGCGAATGAACGAAAAGCAGTTGAAATTGATGCAGAAGGAAAAGGTGTCCGTATTCAGTACGAACGTCCAAAAGTAGAAACAGAAGATGAAGAAGTGTTATTTCATCAAGCCGTCCTCTTTCAAATGATTCATAACTTAATGTATGTGGACTATGCTTGGAGTGACACTGTCGAAACGGTGACAAAAGAAGAGATGCAAACGATGTATCACTGGTCAGGGAAACGTTTAAAAGAGGAAGAGTTTCAACAAAAGTTTGTTCAACCGATCCGTAATGATCGTGTAAAAAGAAAGGAAGGATAATATGCATATTGTGATTGTAACAGGAGCATCGAAAGGAATTGGTGCTGCACTCGTGGAGGAGTGGAAGAAAAAAGACGATACGATTGTCATTGGAGTAGCTCGAACGTCGGTACATACACCGGACCGTATGATTGCAGGCGATGTGACAGAGAAAGAAACGCGCGAGCAGTTTCAGGAGCTTTTAAAAGAGTATGAGACACGAGCAACTGCGTTTACACTCATTAATAATGCGGGTGTCGTGGAACCAATCGGCATGTTCGGCATGATCGATAGTGAAGCGATTGAGCGAGCAATTCAGATCAATGTCACTGCACCGATGGAATGGACGAATACATTTATTCATACGTTACGCGATTTTAAAGGAAAGAAACGCGTCATGAATATTTCTTCAGGAGCGGGTAGAAAAACGTATGACGGATGGGGAGTGTATGGCACGACGAAAGCGGCGATTGATCACTTTTCATGGATCGTTTTTGAAGAACAGAAACGTGCAGCGTACCCAGTTGATATCGTAGCGATTGCCCCAGGGATTATCGATACGAATATGCAAACAATTATTCGTCAAGCAGATGAAGAAGTGTTTCCACCGTTACAACGTTTTATCGATTATAAAAAAGAAGAAGTACTTCAAACGCCAGAAGAAACCGCAGCAGCACTCGTTCGTTATATAATGAGTGATGAGATGTCGAAGACACCAAAAGCAGATGTTCGAGATTTTTTATAGACGGAAGAAGCGTGAATGATTGATTTCACGCTTTTTTCGTTTTTTACCTCATAATAAATAGAAAATTTCAAATATTTCGCAGTTTATTGAAAACGTTTGAAGTTTAGAAGAATAAAGGTATAATGAATCGAGATAA
>JASKZX010000128.1 GCA_030147435.1 Savagea sp.
AAATAACCACTTGTAAAAACGAAACCGAGAAGAAGAACGTATCCTGCGGTATAAATGTTTCGAAAACCTTCTAACCAAAATAAAACGAGGATAAAAAGAAGAAGTCCAAATTGAAAAGCTAAAAAAGTCATATGTTCTTTCAAAAATAGCTGTACCGCTCGCCAACTCATCGTTCATCCTCACTGACGATAAATCGATACCCAGCTCCTCGAACGGTTTCAATTTTTGACGTAACGCCGTACTCGTCCAACTTTTTACGAACGCGAGCGATATTAACATTCAACGTATTTTCATCGACGAATGCTTCATCGTCCCACAGTTCCTCTAATAAACGTTCACGCGAAACGACTTTCGGTGCATCTTCTAATAACAAATGTAAAATGGCACACTCTTTTTGTTGTAAAGGAATAATTTCTTTTCCTTTATGTAATTCCATTCGCTCGACATACAGTTGCAATAGACCAGCTTCAATAATTCTCTCGGAAGACGGCGCAGCATATTCTCCGTACGAACGGCGTAAATGGCTCCGAATTTTCGCAAGGACAATTTCATAGTTAAATGGCTTCGTAATGAAATCATCGCCTCCATTTTCAAGCGCGAAGATTTGATCCATCTCTCCAGAACGAGCTGAAATGTAAATAATCGGGCACATCGTCTGCTGGCGTAGCTGACGGCACCAATAATAGCCATCGTACGACGGTAAATTAATATCTAATAAAATAAGATGAGGTTGAAACTGTGCAACTTCTTCATCGATTCGTTCAAAATCTTCGACGAGTAATACGTCGTAATCGTATTTCCGCAAATGTTCTGCGAGTAATTGCGCAAGTTTCGTATCATCTTCTACGATATAAATGCGATGTGTCGTCATTCAATCCCTCCTTTAAAGTACTTTCTTTTAGTATAACAGTTCTTGAAACAGAGAAAAAACGTGAAGAGACTCTCCACGTTTTTCTTTCTTCCTTAATAAATTAAATCGATAAATTCTTCTTTTGAAATACCGCCGAGTAGTTTCTCAACATTAAGAGGAGCTACTGCTTCATCAATTGCATCACGACGATATTCAACGCCTCGGAGTGCTTCTTCAATCTCTTGGACGTCACCGACACCGAAAAAGTCACCGTAAATATGAATATCTTCCATTTTTCCGCGCTTTACTTGAATACGGACGTCGACACTACCGACAGGGAAGCGGTGCGAATGTTTCATATTAAACTTCGGTGAGCGGCCATAGTTCCACTCCCAATTTTGATAACGTTCTTTTGATAGTTGATGAATATTTTCCCAATCTTCTTCTGTTAATTCTACGTATTGAATATTTTCTTCTCCACCGAAGATTGAACGGAGAATGGCCATACGAAATTCTTCAATCGTCATATCTTGATGTTCTTCTGGTAAATAGTCTTTAATATTCGTCACGCGGCTTCGAATCGATTTAATTCCTTTTGATTCGATTTTATCTTTACTTACATTTAACGCTTTCACGACACGTTCGATCTCTGTATCAAACATCAATGTCCCGTGGCTAAACATACGACCATTTGTCGCAAATTGTGCATTGCCTGAAATTTTCTTCCCGTCGACTAAAATGTCATTACGTCCTTCGAGCTTTGCTTCGACTCCCATTTCAGCGAGCGCTTCTGTCACAGGCTCAGTGAACTTTTGGAAGTTACGGAACGACTCTCCATCATCTTTCGTTAAGAAACTGAAGTTTAAGTTTCCTAAGTCGTGATAAACTGCGCCGCCTCCTGATAAACGACGAACGACGTGGATATTGTTGTCATCGACGAACTTCGTGTTGATCTCTTCTGCGGTGTTTTGATTCCGTCCGATAATGATCGACGGCTCATTGATATAGAACAGAAGATAAGAATCTTTCTCTACATCCATATTTTTTACCGCATATTCTTCGATCGCTAAGTTAATACGAGGGTCTGTAATCCCTTTATTATCAATGAAATACAAGGCTTTCCTCTCCTTTGTCAAAATACGTTCACATTTATTTTATCGGAAATTGCACAAAAAGTGTTGACATATGTTTAGCTGTTATAATACAATGTAATTAATCCAAATAAGTTATATAACAACTTCCCTTCTATTTTCTGATGATTCCGAATGTTCAATGATCAGAAAGTAGAACGAAAAGAAATAACTATTTGGTGTTACGTTGATATTGAGGATTTGGGAAAATATATATCACAACTCGAAGGAGTGGAGAGAAATGGTAGAAAACATCGTTCAGTTTTTTAAAAACTTACCAGCAAAAGTGTGTGTAGATTGCGGTCACGAAATTGAAGAGCAACATGAATGCTACAGCAACAAATGTGACACTTGTAACTTAGGGGAATAATGAACATCGTTTCGAAAGAAAGTGGAGTTTCTTTCGCTTAACGACTAACTATCACTCAAGATTCATTTCTTTTGAAAGCTACTCAAAACAGTTCAAGTACACATTCTTTCCAGAGAATGTGCCCAAGAGGAAAAGGAGTGGGGACCTTTTTCTCACCAAAACCGTTCGCAGGGAAAACGAACGGTTTTTTTGTGCGTTCATGAAGCAACATAAAAACACTCCGTTCCTTTAACTGAGAAAGAAACGGAGTGTTTTTCTATTCATTGATCTGTTGTAATACACGTTGAATCGCTGCGACTCCTTGGTCGACACAGTCAGGTAACCCGACGCCATCGTAAGAAGCGCCTGCTAAATAAACATTCGGGAATTTTTCAGCAAGTTCTTTACGTCCTAACGCGATTCGTTCTTTATGACCGACGCGGT
>JASKZX010000181.1 GCA_030147435.1 Savagea sp.
ACCAGAAGAAAAGCCCTCAACAGGTGGCTAAGGTGAAAATACTGAGCCAGAAGAGAAACCAGAAGAAAAGCCATCAACAGGTGGCGGTGGTGGAAGCACTGAGCCAGAAGAGAAACCAGAAGAAAAGCCGTCAACAGGTGGCGAAGGTGAAAATACTGAGCCAGAAGAAAAACCAGAAGAAAAGCCATCAACAGGTGGCGAAGGTGAAAACACTAAGCCAGAAGAGAAACCAGAAAAACCATCAACAGGTGGTGGCGGTGGCGGCGGAAGTGGCTGGATCGCACCTGAAGATATTCTCAACCCAGATAAAGAAAAGCCAGAAACAGATGGTGACGGTAACTCTGAAGTAGAGGAGAAACCAGAAGAAACACCAGAAACAGATGGCGACGGTAACTCTGAAGTAGAGGAGAAACCGGAAGAAACACCAGAAACAGACGGTGACGGTAACTCTGAAGTAGAGGAGAAACCGGAAGAAACACCAGAAACAGATGGTGATGGTAATTCTGAAGGAGAAGAGAATCCAGAAGAATCACCAGTCGATAACGATCAATCGGTAGAAAAACCGACGACACCAGTCGTACCTGGACAACCGTCAGAGCGTCCGAATGTTCAAGCTCCTCAGGAGACAACTCCACAACAAAATGAAGTTGTTGAACATAAAGTATCACAAAAAGAAGGACAATTACCACAAACGAATGAACGCGTATCGATGTGGGCATGGTTATCCGGTTTATTAGCGATGTTAGCAGGTTTCGTTTTATACTTCCGTCCATCGAATAAACGTTCAGATGAAAAATAAAAAGAAAGAAGTGCCTCAGCAAAAGCTGAAGCACTTCTTTTTTTAGTTCACTTGGAATGTGAAATAATATTTTTCTTTCAATGATTGTGCGGGTTGTTGATCGCTTTGGATATCGTGTAAAAGGACGACGTACGATCCTTTTTCCCAAGACGTTTGCGGTTCGATCAGTAATGTTGGCATGCCGCGCTGCATTACTCGTTTCATTCGAATCGGTACTTTTTCATTAGTATTCAGAGAGTAGACGTCAAAGTCTATTTTTTGTAAATGTTCGTTAAATCCGAGTGCCCAAACTTTTTTCGTGTTTTTCGTTTGTAACTTTTCCTCAATATATGGTTGGTAATGTTGAGGGATTTCGAAAGGCTTGTCGTTTTGAACATTTACTTGATGCGTAATGACTTGTCCTTGATAGTTGCTCATCAGACGGACTGTACCGGTTTCCATAAAGTAAATCGTTTGATCTTTTTTCATTGCGACATTGCTTGATTGATGAAGCGTTACGTCTGCAAATGAAGTGACATCTTTACGCGTACCATTTTCCCACGTTGCGATTAAACGAATCGGTAATTGTTGATTGACCGTCGTTGTGACGCTTCCTTTTGAAAGGCCTTCCCATTTTAGAGAAGTAAGTGTAGGCGCTCCTTTATATTTAAAATGAATTTTTACTTCATTCATGTTCAACATATGTAAAGGTGCTTCAACGTAAAAATAGTGAACGTCAATATGATGTTGTTGACTGAGATCGAATATCATATTTTGCACGTCTTGTTTTGTAATAAGATGTGACGGAAAAGCGATTGTAATGTGTGGTTCGTAACGTTCGATTGCTTGTTCTGTCACAGAACGTAACATATTTACTGACAATACATTCGTCATTGGACGTTCAATCGTGCGTAATGTTTGGTAGAGTCCTTCTTCTTGTAAAACTTTCACGTAAGAGTTATTCGCATGTGGATAAGGGTTATCGTAATTGTTGAGTCCCCCATTTCGCCAATAATGTGTTTTTCTCATCGCTTTATCTGGCAACATATAATACGTATATAAAACGCGTCCTTCTTTGTCAGGAATCGGGTCATTCCACGTCGTATCTAAATGATACCAAGCGTTGTCTACTTTCACTAAGTTCCACGCATGGTTTATATTTTGAGATTGTCCACTAATGATACGCGCTTCAATACCTGCTTCTTTTAGCAATAAATAAGTAAGTTGTGCGTATCCTCCGCATAATGATTTACCTTCTGTTAAAGCGTGATACGGTGTGTTTTTTTCTTGGTTTTTCGTTTCGTCATATGCAGTGTTTAGTACGACATAATCATGGATCGTTTTAACTTTTTCATGAATCGTCATCGAAGGATGAATGATATCATCAATGATATTTTTCACTTCATTTTCAACGTAACGCACTTGGTCATACGTTTGTCCGTAATTGTAGTGAAATGTAATGATTACTCGGTTATGCCAAAATCGAAAGACGAACTCGTAAGCGCGCAAGTCGTAAGCAATCGCTTCATCGAACCGCGCAGCAAGACGAACTGATTCGTAGACTGCTTGTTGGATTTGTACTTGTCGTTCAATCGATGTATCCCCTTCTTGTAAGGGACGAAGAGGGATTTCATTTGTTGTAAATATTGTGTTTCTCGTTTTGTAGTTTTCGTACAACGTATTAGCTAAACGATCAATAGGTAAAATATAACTATCTTGAGGCTGGCGAATATCGTCCCATCCTGATTGTTTAGCTAGTGCTTCTAATTCTTCATGTGTCATATGTACTTCGGTTGGTTCATTCGCTTGAACAGTAGATGAAACAGTTAAAAATAAAATTAATGTAAAAGCGAGCGTTAAAAAACGTTTCATTCATTATCTTCTCCTTTAAAGGATATGTATTTCATCATAAAACAAAGTATGAAAAGAAGATAGAAAGAAGTGAAAAAATAAAAAGAATTTAAGGGAAAAATCATAAAATGATTAAAAACTTGTACGAAATTGGCATTATTTTTCCTTTGTTATCTACTTTCACACTAAGTATAAAGAATGATTAAATATGAAAATAAAAAGAAATCTATATGAAGAATAAGCCATTAGGAGCTAATTATCAAGTGTTTTTTGAAAGAACCAAAGTCCTTTGTAGGAGGAAGGGTAGTAGAAAAAAGTGTGAGAGCATAGTATGATGAAAGAAGTAGAAATAATAGAAATAGAAAGAAGGTTATGGAATGAAAATATGGAAACGATTACTTATCGTCGCCATTTTAGTTGTGAGCACTGTTTTGTTACCGACAGAACGAACAGCTGCGCAAATTATGACGACGAAGCCGGCAGATATTGGCGAAAATTATCGGATGTATGAAGAAGTCATGTTTTTATCTACCGGTGGTTTTTTAAGCTCAGATGACCCGACTCGTTACGTTGCAGAAGGACAAATGACACGAAAACACGCAGCGATGATGATCGGTGCAGCACTCGGTTTAGACGGAACGCCTCGTTGGTCAAAGTTTAAAGATATTCCATCGGGTAGTGTTGAATCAGGATACATTCAGTCTGCTGCAAATGCAGGAATTATTGCTGGTTATAAAGACGGCACGTTTAAACCTGATCAAATGTTAAACCGTGGAGAGATGGCAGTTTTACTCAGTCGTGTCGATGGCAATGCGATTCCGAATGCAACACGTGCAGGGAATTATTTAATGAAAGCGGGTATTGCAAACGGAATTCGTCCAGGAGACTTCGGCGTGAAGGAAGGAATGAAGCGCGGTGATTTCGCGGCTTTCTTAACACGTACGATCAACCCGACATATCGCACGAAAGGTGTCCAATTGCAAGGAGTGCCACATTATGTGAAAGACAATGTTGGTGCGGGATTAAATATGCGAAAAGGTCCGAAGACGACATACGCAC
>JASKZX010000035.1 GCA_030147435.1 Savagea sp.
TTCAACGTATTCCATCCGACGTATTAGTCGTGCTCGATGAAGCGTATTACGAATATATTGCAGATGAGCGTCGCTACAATCCGATTCCTTGGTTATCTGAGTTTCCGAACTTACTCATGTTACGTACATTTTCAAAAGCATATGGCCTTGCAGCGTTTCGAGTAGGATACGGAATCGGGCATCCTTCAGTGATCGGAGAGTTGAACAAAGTCCGCAATCCGTTTAACAATAACCGTCCTGCGCATAAAGCAGCACAAGTTGCATTACAAGATACAGAGTTCATCGAACATTGCCGAACGATGAATGAAAGTGAAAAAGCGCGATTCGTCGATTTTGCAAAACGTCACGAGCTTCATATTTACCCATCGTCTACGAACTTCGTTTTAATGGAATCTCCAGCAGATGATAAAGAAGTTGCGCAGCAGTTGTTAGAACGAGGAATTATCGTTCGCGCTGGTCATTTACTCGGAACGCCAGGATACCTCCGAATTACAATCGGACGAAAAGAACAAAATGATGTGTTATTTGAGCAACTTGAACAATTGATGAATGAAGAGGGGAACGAATGAATAAAAAAGTAGCAATTATTGGCTTAGGATTAATCGGTGGTTCGCTCAGCCTCGCTTTGCGTCGTCATGAGCATCCGCCTCATGTGATCGGGTTTGACCGGTCGTATAAAACGATCGATGAAGCGTATCGGAGAGATATGATCGATGAAATTGCTCCGAGTGCAAAGGAAGCAGCAGAACGAGCAGATATCGTTATTTTTGCAACACCTGTCAATACGACGGTCGCTTATTTAAAACAAGCGATCGATGAAAAATGGCAATTTCAAAAAGATGTAATTTTAACGGATACAGGAAGTACGAAGGCACCTATTATGGAAGCAGCAGAACCTTTATTACGCCAAGGAGTGACATTTATCGGGGGTCACCCGATGGCGGGTTCGCATAAAAGCGGATTACATGCGGCAAAAGCACATTTATTTGAAAATGCATACTACATTTTAACGGGTCGAGATGAAGATGAATCTCCAGCAGATATCTTAGAGAAATTACTCGCTCCGACGAAAGGAAAGTTTGTCCGTTTGACGGCGAAAGAACATGACCGTATGACAGCGATGGTTAGCCATTTTCCGCACGTCATCGCTTCTTCTTTAGTGAGTCAGTTAGCATTTGAAGAAGAAGACCAACCGTTTATCGCACGTCTCGCAGCGGGAGGATTTCGTGATTTAACGCGCATTGCTTCTTCTGATCCAAAAATGTGGCGAGACATTACATTGCAAAACCGAGAAGAATTAATTCGTCTTTTTGATCGTTGGCATGAACAAATGGATGCAGTGTACGGTTTATTACAAAGAAGTGATCCCGATGAAATTTTTGACTTTTTCAAACAAGCGAAAAAGTACCGCGACGGTTTGCCGTCTACATTCCGCGGAGCGACTCAAGGTGCGCTTTACATGACGTTTGACTTACATATCGATATTCCTGACCACGCAGGAGCGATTTCTGAAGTGACGAAAATTTTAGCGGATGCAGGTATTAGTATTACGAATATTCGAATCGTTGAAACACGTACAGACGTCTACGGAATTTTAGTCATTAGTTTTCAAACGGCAGAAGACCGTCGCCACGCGCGTGATGTGTTAGAAGAAGAAACAGACTACAGTATGCACATTTTATAGGAGGAGATCATAATGACGAGTTGGAACATGACCGGTCATCAATTACCGTATCGTGGAACATTGCAAGTACCTGGAGATAAATCGATTTCTCATCGAGCGATTATGTTTGGTGCAGCAGCACAAGGAACGACGACAGTTGAAAACTTTTTAACGGGTGAAGATTGTTTACATACCGTTTCGATTTTCCAGCAGCTCGGTGTGAAAATCGACGTAGAAGGAACGAATGTAGTGATTCAAAGCGAAGGATTTCACGCATGGAAACGCCCTCATGCCCCGCTCGATGCAGGAAATTCAGGAACGACGGCACGTTTACTTCTCGGTTTACTCGCACCTTCTACTATTGAAGCCGAAATTACAGGGGATCGCTACTTGCGTGCTCGGCCGATGAACCGAATTGTAGATCCTCTCCGTCAAATGAATGCATCGATTGAAGGGAAAACGGATCAATTGCCATTAACAGTTCGAGGACGATCTCTCCGTCCAATCGTGTATCACCCTCCAGTAGCTAGCGCACAAGTAAAATCTGCTGTTTTACTTGCAGGATTACATACCGAAGGAACGACGACTGTCATTGAACGAGCGAAGACGCGCGACCATACTGAGCGTTTATTAGAAGATTTCGGTGTTTTTGTAAAAGAAGACGGGTTATCTGTAAGTATCGATGGCCCGGTGCAACTCGAAGCGACAAAAGTTATCGTTCCAGGTGATATTTCTTCAGCGGCTTTCTTTTTAGTCGGTGCAGCGATGACACCAGGAAGTGATTTGACGTTACAGCGTGTTGGACTGAATGAGACGCGTACAGGAATTATCGATGTGTTACGCGCAATGGGTGCAAATCTCGAAATCTCGAACGTATCGACAACAGGTGAAAAGTACGGAGATATTCGTATTCAATACGCGCCGTTACGAGCGATTACATTAGATGATGAAGCGCTCATTCCTCGACTGATTGATGAGTTGCCACTCATTGCTTTACTAGCGACACAAGCTGAAGGAACGACAATCATTCGGAATGCAGAAGAATTACGTGTCAAAGAAACGGACCGAATCGATGCGGTCGTCAATGTGTTACGTACATTCGGAGCGAACATTTCGCCACTTGATGACGGTTTTCATATTGAAGGGAAAACACCTCTTACAGGAGGAGTTGTTGACACATATGGAGATCATCGTATCGGAATGATGGCGGCGATTGCTGCAAAACGAGCAACAGGTGAAACGACGATTACGAATCCGAGTTGTATCGCTATTTCTTATCCGCAGTTTGCAAAAGACCTTGAAACGATTCAATAATCGCCGTACAATGAACGTTTGATACTATGAGGAGGCGAATATCGATGGAATCAATTGAACAACTGCTCATCGATGGACAATTTGAAGAAGTAAGAAAAAAAGCAAATGAACTTTTACAAAATAAAGAGTGGATGAAAGCGTATGATGTCACGCAAGCATATATCGCTTATGGCTTTTTTGAAGAAGCAGTCAGTATGTATCGTGCTTTACGTGAAGCATTGCCAGATATGGAACAATTAAAAGTTGATGAAGCTCAAGTATTGATCGAGCTTGGCGATGAAGATAGTGCACTCTTACTGTTAGAACAAGTCGATAAAGAAGATGACGTATATTTACAAGTATTGCTCATTGAAGCGGATTACTACGGCATGCTCGGAATGACCGAAGTCGCGATGCAAAAAGTAAATGAAGCGTATCAACGAGCACCAGAAGAACCGATCATTCAATTTGCGTATGCAGAAACAGCACTAGCTGTCGGAAATAATCGAGAAGCGATTCGAATGTATGAAATGTTGCAAGAAGAAGGACATGAATCGATCGGGAATGTATCGATCGTGCAACGATTAGCAGAAGCACACCGAGCAGGAGGTGCTTATGAAGAAGCGACGTCTTACTTTGAACAAGTGATTGAAGAAGAAGCAACCCCTGATGATTTACTCGATATGGCATACGTTCAAGTACAAAGTGGGCATCCTGAACGAGCAATCGAATCGTTAGAACGTATTTTAGAGATGGATCCTGACTACTTCTCTGCTTATTATTTACTCGGACATGCACATAGTTTATTAGAACAAAACGAAGAAGCGTATGAAGTGTATGAAGCAGGGATTCGCCGAGATGCATTTAATAAAGAATTGCATAATGCGGCAGGAAAAATCGCTTTAAAACTGCAAAAAGAAGAGGAAGCGATTCGTCACTTGAAAGAAGCGTTAGCTTTAGATCCTGAATATACAGAAGCACTTCTTACACTCGCTGCGATTTATGAAAAAAGAGAAGATGATGAGGCATTAATCGAACTTTTAACAGCGCCACACGTCTTATTAACACCAGACCTTTCTTTCATGTTAGCAAAAGCATATGACCGGGAAGAATTGTATGAAGAAGCAGGACGTGCATTTGATGAAGCAGCTCCATATTTAGAAGACGATCTCGTTTTCTTACGAGCATATGCTTCATTTTTACGCGAAGATGGTCAAATCGACCGAGCGATAAAAGTAGCAAAACGTCTCATTGCTTTAGAACCGAACGAATGGGAATGGGTGAATTGGTTAGAAGATAGGAGTTGAGAAGATGGATTTCGTAACGACGAATGAGAAAGCACAATTCATTCGCTGGTTTATCGATACGTATCACGTGCGAAAACGTTCAATCGTTTGGTTTTTAAATTTTTTACTTCACGATCAAAAGCGTCTCGCACATATCCATTTGACGACAGATGCGATTTATTGTCCGCGAGCGGCCCAAATTATGTGGGAAGATGGACATGTCAGTTTTCAATTTAAAAAAGGGACTGTTTGGACGACAGATGTAGAAAAAGCGTTTCATGATCTTCAAATGTTAGAAGAAGAACCGTTTTATTTAGAGTTTCAATTTCCTAAAAGAGAGCAATCGCCAGAATACGCAGCGGTTGCTATTGAACATCCATATATGCCCGTCAATGAGTTGCAACGAGCAAAAGATCGTGTATCGGTCGAGCGCATCATTTTAGAGACGACCGATGCTTTTAAGCGTGATGAAATTAAACGTCAAATTGATCGAGCACTTGATGAAAAAGATGAAGAAGCATTTCTTTATTGGACGAAAAAATGGCAACGTGTTACGACGTTTGCGGAAGAGAAGTGACCGATGACATACCTTACGACATTGCGCACTTTTTTATATCATCGTCAAACATTGTGGCTATTATTCATCGTGAATGCTCTTGGAACGTTGTACGGCTATTATTGGTATATTCCACAATTAGAACGTACCGAGTGGTATTTCTTACCGTTCGTTCCTGATAGCCCGAC
>JASKZX010000045.1 GCA_030147435.1 Savagea sp.
AAATTATGAAAACAAATCAACATCGATTATTCCAAACATTTATCTTAGAACACGATCACGATAACAATAGATACTTTTCATTCGCAGCAGCTTTCCGACCAATCGGCGAAAGTAAATTTTTACCAATATATATTTGCAGAGAAGGAATCGTCGAAAAAATAGATCAAGCGACGCCTTCTAAACGTCGGGAAATGTTTACTCAAATTTGCGAGGAGCTTGAACAACTACCGATTTCTTTAGAGGTCAAACATTCAAATGAATTCGCTGATGTTGATTTATTTTACCAATACGTCATTGGCATTTTACGTATGAATCGTTTACTTCCAAACTTATATTAAGAATACTGTTTATAATCGTATTCTTTCGCCTTATCTCGATGAGCATTTTCATACGTTGTTGCAACAAACGGACGTTGTGAGCGCTCAACTTTCTCTACAAAGGGAAGTTGAGCGACCGCTTCTATCGTCTCTTCATATTTCGCGCGGTCACAATAAACGATCGCATACTTCATTTTTCGCGATACATAATGAACACTTCCATACGCTCGAAGTGCTTTTGCTTGTTTCACCTTATTTAAATGTACGATCATTCCTTGTCTTTCAACCACATTCATCCCTCTTTTCTTTATTTAACAATACCATAGATTGAAAAAAAACCGCAACTGAATGTAGCTGACAGAGGAGTTTGTATCGACTATAATAGATAAGCATCATGATTATCATGAAAGGGGAGGATGTTTTGAATAAAAAAGCGAAACTTGCTTTAACAGTAGGGGTTGCTGGAGTTGCTGCTTGGGCAACATCAAAAGCGTTTATTAAACCGAAAAAACGCCAACCTAAAAAGATTTTTGAAAAAAACCATCCATTTTTAACGATTCAAAATAAATATTTGGAACCTTTTAGCGACCAACATTCAATGTTTATTCGTCTACAATTAACAAAAGATGAACAACTCGTCGCTATTTCTATGCATACAGATCCTCATTTGCGTATATCGGATATGACTTGGGAAGAGCTAAAAAATGTATACTTTCAAAATGAAGATGTTGTTTTATTACAATCGTTGACAACTCACTATCCAGACGTAACATTTTTTGCACTCATTCAAGACGACCCGAACGCGTATGAAGGTAGTTTGATCCCTTCGAAATTATGGAACTTTTTAGCTGAAAATGAATTGACCGACCGCTTTATCATTGCGAGTCGTCATGAAGAACAAATTGACCGATTTAATTTATATGCCCAACATGCTGTTGCATTAGCGGCGAGTGAAAATGATATGTTAAAAGCATTTGCAACTTATACAAGTGCCTTTGGACATTTTTATAAACCGACTGTCGATGTTTTTTGTCTTCCTGAGAAGATTGGTTTTTTACCAATTATCTCATCAGGTTTCATCAATTTTTTACACGACTTAAATATCCGTGTGTTTTATGATGCGACTTCATCTTCAAATGAATTGTTAGAGAAACGACTAGGATTAAACTTCGATGGCTTTCTATTAAAAGATCACAATCAAAAAGAACTCGTGGAACAATATATTGAACAAAAGAGTTCCACTAATAATGAAAAAGAGATATAACAAATGAAGATAAACGAATCTCTAAACAAAAAAGACACTTGAATGACGAAACATTCAAGTGTCTTTTCACTTCATTTATTACGCAGAGCAATTGCAAGCTCCGCCGATGCTACATCCTCCTGCATCACAACTTTGAACGGAAGATTGTTGGAAAAATGGATTTCCACTATCTACTTTCACTGCTGGCGATACAGCAGCTGCAATTTTTACCGTTATTTCATCTAACAACAGCTGCATCTCTTCTTCTGCTCGTTGAAAACGAGCAATTTTCTCCTCTTTATCTAATTGACGTTTCTGTTCTCGAATCTCTTTCATCACCGTGTGAAAATCCGGATGATAATGACCGAATCGTTGCACTTCCTCGTAACGTTCTTTCATTTGTACGAATTGGTCAATTTTATCTTGCAACTTTTCATCTCGTTCAATAGCTAGTTTTGCTTGTTTATATTCATAAAATAAGGTCGATTGACGAATCATTTGAGATAACTCATCGATATGATCTAGTCGCTCAACCCATTCATCTGTCATATACATAATTATCACTCCTCGAGTAATTATAACAAAGTGAGAGGAGTAAGACATTTTTTTCGTTTTTCGGTATAATGACGATAACAGAAAGGAGGACACCTATGCCAAAAGTGAAACAGTGGTTGACGAAAAGAAATATTTTAATAACACTAAGCCTTATTCTTTTCGCCGTCGCACTTTATTTTATCGTACCCGTATCCGTTCCCATTATTTTAGCACTGTTATTCGCTTTAATGGTCGAACCTCTCGTACGTTGGACGATGCAACGCTTAAAGATCAGTCGGAAATTATCCGTTATTTCTGTATACATCGTTGTCCTTGGATTTTTAGTCGTTTCTTTATACTATATTATGAATACAGTAATTGGGAAGCTGATTCATTGGGCGAAAGAAGCACCGAGCTATTTAAACCGAATGATCGGTAGTTGGAACGACTTTCAAACAAATTTATTCCAAATGACCGATAGTCTTCCGAAAGAGTTTGTCAATGCAGTACAAGACGAATTTGATCATATTATTTTATCTTTTAGAGACTCTCTCGTCCAACTTTTAAATTACGACAAAATTTTAGCACTTGCTGCAGACATCCCGAGCTTTCTTGTAAGCTTCCTCGTCTTTTTAATCGCTCTATTTTTATTCATGTTAGAGTTACCGAAAGTCAAACATTTTTTCTTTAAACATTTAACAGAAAAAACAGCAAGTCGTGTTCAATTTATGTCTAATCAATTGAAGCAAGTGTCTCTCGGCTTTTTAAAAGCTCAATTGTTTGTTAGTATTATTATTTTTATCGTTGCTCTGATCGGATTGTTATTAATCGTTCCAAAATACGCACTCGTCATGGCGCTTGTTATTTGGATCATCGATTTAGTTCCTATCTTAGGCTCTATTATTATTCTCGGGCCTTGGTCGATTTATGCTTTTATTGCAGGAGATACAGCACTAGGAACAAAACTTGCAATTTTAGCAATTATTTTACTTATTATTCGACGAACAGTCGAACCAAAAGTGATGGGATCACAAATCGGACTTTCCCCATTACCGACATTAATTGCGATGTTTATCGGATTAAAATTATTCGGCTTCCTCGGTCTCATTATCGGACCTTTATTAGTCATTATGTATACAACAGCAAAAGAAGCCGGACTGATCAACATTCAATTCAAAATCTAGCTTGTCCATCATCTACACAAAATAAAACCCAGCAATAAGTATCATTGCTGGGTTTTACTGTTGAATTAATCTTCAAGCTCGACTAATAAATCACCTGGTGCAATCGTATCTCCTGCTTCTACATGGACCGCTTTGACGACTCCATCGTACGGTGCTTGAATCGTCGTTTCCATCTTCATCGCTTCTGTAATGAGTAAATGTTCTCCACGACGAACTTTGTTTCCTGGTGATGTTGCCACTTGTAAAACTGTTCCTGGCATTGTCGCTGCAATATGCGCGCTATTTCCTTTTTCAGCTTTTGGACGTCCTCCACCATCGATTTCTGCTGTCATATCTTGAATGACGACTTCACGTGGTTGTCCATTTAATTCGAAGTAAATAATACGTGTACCATCAGAGCGTGGTTCACCGATATTTTCAAGTTTGACAATTAATGTTTTTCCTTGTTGAATCTCTACTTCGATTTCTTCACCTAAACGCATTCCATAAAGGAACTCTGGTGTTTCAATGACTGAAACATCACCGAACTGTTGATACGTCTCTAAATATTCTTCAAAGACTTTCGGATAAAGGGCATGAGATAAAACATCTTGTTTCGTAATATCACGTTCTGTAATTTTATCTTCTAACTCTTTTTCAATTTCATCGAAGTCTACCGGATCGAGCAATTCTCCTGGACGAACAGTAATCGCTTCACGGTCTTTTAAGATGACACGTTGTAACTCCTCTGGGAAGCCTCCGTGCGGTTGGCCCAGATATCCTTGGAACATTTCAATCACTGAATCTGGGAAGTCTAACGTTTCTCCACGTTCGATCACTGTACGCTCATCTAAGTCGTTCTGAACCATAAAGAGTGCCATATCTCCAACAACTTTTGAAGATGGTGTTACTTTTACGATATCGCCGAACATTAAGTTCACACGTGAATACATTTCTTTTACTTCTTCCCAACGCTCTCCGAGTCCGACTGCCCGTGCTTGTTGTTGTAAGTTTGAATATTGTCCTCCTGGCATTTCGTGTACATACACTTCTGAATGAGGACTATTCATACCGCTTTCGAAGTGCTGGTAATATTTACGCACATCTTCCCAATAATAAGAAAGCTTCTCCATCGCTTCAATATCTCCACGCAATTGACGATCACTATATTGCAATGCGTAATACAATGAGTTTGATGACGGTTGAGATGTAAGACCTGCCATAGAACCAAGAGCTGTATCAACGATATCAACGCCTGCTTCAATTGCACGTGTATACATATAAACACCGTTACCACTCGTATCGTGTGAGTGTAAGTGAATTGGAATATCTACTGTCTCTTTTAACTCAGAAATTAAACGATATGCTGCTTCAGGTTTTAATAACCCTGCCATATCTTTAATTCCTAAAATATGTGCTCCGGCTGCTTCTAATTCTTTCGCCATATCTTTATAGTATTGAACACTATATTTTTGACGTTCTGGATTTAAAATATCTCCTGTGTAAGCGATCGTTGCTTCCGCTATCTTTCCTGCATCACGCGCTGCATCAATTGCTACTTCCATTCCTTTGATCCAGTTTAAGCTATCGAAAATACGGAAGACGTCAATACCCGATGCTGCTGATTCTTTTACGAATTCACGGATGACATTGTCTGGATAGTTTTTATATCCAACCGCGTTCGCTCCACGTAAAAGCATTTGGAACAATACATTCGGAATTTGTTCGCGTAAACGCTCAAGTCGTTGCCACGGATTTTCTTTTAAGAAACGGTAAGCAACGTCAAATGTTGCTCCTCCCCACATTTCATAAGAGAACATATCCGGCATGAGACGCGCTGTTTCTGAAGCAATATTTGTCATGTCCGATGTACGTACACGCGTTGCAAGAAGTGACTGATGGGCATCTCGGAATGTCGTATCTGTCAACAATACGTCATCTTGTTCTTTTACCCATTCAACGAGTCCTTCTGGTCCACGTTCATCTAAAATTTGTTTCGTTCCTCGTTTTGGCGGAATATCTAAATTTACTTTTGGTTTACGACGGTGAGCAAAGATCGGTTTGGAATCGCTTCCAATCTCCGGGAAACCATTGACGATGACATTTCCTAAATAGTTTAAGATCTTCGTTCCACGGTCTTGACGTGTCTCAAGCTCAAACAGTTCAGGAGATGCATCAATAAATCCTGTATCGTAATCTCCGACTAAGAAATCTGGATGTTTTACGACATTGATTAAAAATGGAATATTCGTTTTAATTCCTCGAATACGGAACTCTTCTAAGTTACGGTACATCTTTTTCGCCGCTTCACGGAATGTTAATCCCCACGTAGACACTTTAACGAGTAAGGAGTCGTAGTGTGGTGTAATGACCGCTCCTTGGAAACCGTTTCCTGCGTCTAATCGAACACCAAACCCTCCACCTGAACGATAAACACTTAACTTCCCTGTATCTGGCATGAAATCATTCAATGGATCTTCTGTCGTTACACGTGATTGAATCGCATAACCGAAAAGTGGTACTTCATCTTGTGCAGGAATGTTGATAACATCACCATGTAAGCGCTCACCATTTGCGATATGAAGTTGTGCATGTACAATGTCAATTCCCGTCACCATTTCAGTAATTGTATGTTCTACTTGAATACGAGGGTTCACCTCAATGAAATAGAACTTTCCTTCTGAAACGAGGAATTCTACTGTACCTGCGTTCACATACTCAATTTTCTCCATTAATTGAACTGCTGAATTACAAATCGCATCTCGCAAATCTTCTTCTAATGCAATTGCTGGTGCGATCTCTACAACTTTTTGGTGACGACGTTGAATCGAACAGTCTCGTTCGTATAAGTGAACGACATCGCCATGCTCATCTGCTAAAATTTGTACTTCAATATGTTTTGGATTTAACACAAATTTTTCTACGTATACTTCATCATTACCGAAAGCAGATTTCGCTTCTGATTTCGCTCGATCATACGCTTCTCGCACTTCATCAGCAGATTCAACGACACGCATTCCACGTCCGCCGCCTCCGAGTGATGCTTTAATAATGATCGGATACCCATGCTCTTTACCAAATGCTTCAACTTCTTCTACCGATGTCACCGGTCCATCTGTTCCCGGAATGACTGGTATCCCTGCATTGATAGCGGTTTCACGAGCACGAACTTTATCCCCGAACATCTCTAAATGCTTCGATGTCGGACCGATAAAGATAATTCCTTCTTCTTCTAAACGACGAGCAAACTCTATATTTTCTGCGAGGAACCCATAACCTGGATGAATCGCGTCTGCTCCACTTCGTTTTGCAATATCGATAATCCCTTCGATATCTAAGTAAGCGTCGATCGGTTTCTTACCTTCTCCCACTAGGTAAGACTCGTCTGCTTTGTAGCGGTGGTATGAGCCGCGATCTTCTTCTGAATAAATCCCTACCGTTTTAATCCCCAATTCGACACATGCGCGGAAAATACGAATTGCAATTTCCCCACGGTTTGCAACTAACACTTTTTGAATTCGTTGTTCACTCATGTTCATACACTCCTTTTGTTTGATTCCAGTTCAAGTTTTGTTGCTTTTACAAGATTCATAAGAATCCCTACAGTTAACGATAACAGAATTAACGACGTTCCGCCATAACTTATAAACGGAAGTGGCACTCCTGTCAGTGGAATTAAGCCTGTTAATCCGCCTATATTTAAAAACGTTTGAACCGTAAATAATGTCGCAATCCC
>JASKZX010000056.1 GCA_030147435.1 Savagea sp.
TGCCATAACGTTTTTTCTTTCACTCGTTTAGTTTGCTCCATCTTACTTGTCATCCATTCGTAAACAAAAAACTCAAACCGTATAAAAAGTTTGAGTTTTATGATTATTTTTTCGTATATAACTCGTGTAATGTATTCATTTCTTGTTCAAGAAGAGATAAGATTTCTTTCCCTTCAGACTCTTCAACAAGCCCTAGTTTGACTGCAAAATCAATTTCCCGCGACAATCCGTACATTTGAGTATCTAATACCTCTTCATATAACGGACATTGTGGCATTGTTAAATGGTCCATTTGCACTTTGATCAACTGTGCAATTTTATCTGCATCTTCTTGAAGTTGTTTTAATGCTTTCTCACGATATGTTTGTCGTAATTCTATCTCCATGAGGACGCCCCCATTTATCTTATATTCCGATAATCGTTCATGACTAAATTGTATCTTTTACTACGTTAAAATGCAAGTATTACTATTTATCTTTTTTTGGAAAAACAAAAGAGTTTTTTAAACTCCCTTATTTTATTGAAACGCTTTCTTCTTTTTGTTCGTAGCAGTATACTAGAATTACACTACATTTCTAGGAGGAATTTACGTGGATTTTATCATTCCAATTAAAGGCAATGTGAAACATCCGATCACAATGGATGCAAGTGTTTGGATTTTTGACGACCGTCGTCTTGATCTCAACACTTTTTTCGATGAAGAAGAAAAAACGTTAACAAAAGAGGAAGAAGAAGAAGCTTATAAAGAACGTATGGGTAAGTTTTGGAGTCGAGAAATTATGGAAGGTGCAACTTCTCCTCCAACATTACAATCTGAAAAAGAATTTGAAGAAAAAGAAGAAGTTGAAGGTACATTAGGAATGTATATTCACCCATTTTTATATAATGCTGAACCAGCAGAAGATGCAAAACATATTATTTTTGAGACGACAACTGGACAAGAACATGTCTTACCAATTGAAGAAATTGAAAATATTATTTTCCAATTTAGTTACGGCGGACAACCGCTGCGTGAAGATGGCCCTGTCTACGTTTTATTAAAAGATGGTTCAAATCGTCACAATCCAATCAAACACGTCAATGCATTACGCGTTGAATAAGAAAAAGCGTTCCGAGAATTTTCTCGAAACGCTTTTTTATTACTCACCTTTTTTTGCTGCGAGTTTTTTGTTTTTCTCATGACGTTCACGAAGACCTTTTTCTAAAATCTTTTTTCGTAAACGAATCGATGTCGGTGTTACTTCACAATACTCATCTTCATCGATATATTGCAACGCTTCTTCAAGTGTTAAAATACGCGGTTTTTTCGAACTAACCGTTTGATCTTTGTTCGCTGAACGCATATTCGTTACATGTTTCTCACGCGTTAAGTTAATCGCTAAGTCTGCAGGACGTGTATTTTCCCCAACGATCATACCTTCGTAAATTTCAGTACCTGCTTCAACGAACATCGTTCCACGATCTTCTAATTGAATAATACTATATGTCGTTACTGTACCTGTTTCCATTGAAATTAATGCACCGTTACGACGACCACCAATTTTTTCACGAATTAACGGTTTATATTGATCGAATGTATGGTTTAAAATCCCGTAACCATGTGTCATCGTTAAAAATTCTGTCGAATAACCGATGAGACCGCGAGCTGGTACTAAATAATCGAGACGAATTTGACCATTCCCGTTATTTTCCATATTAAGCATTTCACCTTTACGTGAACCGAGTGACTCAATAACAGCTCCTGAATATTCCTCTGGAACATCTACTTGAACACGCTCGTAAGGCTCGCATTTTACACCATCAATTTCACGTACAATAACTTCTGGTTTCGATACTTGCAACTCAAAACCTTCACGACGCATATTTTCAATTAAAATCGATAAGTGAAGTTCACCGCGCCCTGAAACTGTCCATGCATCTGGTGAATCTGTTGGTTCTACACGGAGTGAAACGTCTGTTTGAAGTTGTTGTTCTAAACGTTCTTCAATTTGACGTGCTGTGACATAATCCCCTTCACGACCTGCAAATGGACTATTGTTAACGAGGAATGTCATACGTAACGTTGGCTCATCGATATGTGGAAGAGGTAATGCTTCCGGTGTATCGACTGGACATACTGTTTCACCAACGTCAATATCTTCCATACCTGATACTGCAACGATGTCTCCTGCTTCTGCTTTTTCAATCGGCACACGATCTAAGCCGAGGAAACCGTACATTTTCGTTACACGGAAGTTTTTCTTCGTACCGTCACGTTTCATTAACGTTACTTGGTCGCCAACTTTCATCGTTCCACGGAACACACGCCCAATCCCGATACGCCCTACGTAATCATTGTAATCAAGTAAAGATACTTGGAATTGTAACGGTTCTTCACGGTTATCTACTGGTGCAGGAATATGTTCTAAAATCGAATCATATAATACACGTAATGTATCTTCTTGCGTTTCTGGGTCTGCATCTAAACTTGCAGTTCCATTAAATCCTGAAGCAAATACAACAGGAAACTCTAATTGATCTTCATCAGCATCGAGCTCGATAAATAAGTCGATAACTTCATCAACGACTTCTTCTGCACGACCATTTGGACGGTCAATTTTGTTAACAACGACAATCGGTTGTAATCCTGCTTCTAAGGCTTTCTTTAATACGAATCGCGTCTGTGGCATACATCCTTCAAATGAGTCGACGACGAGGATAACCCCATCAACCATTTTTAAAATACGTTCTACTTCTCCACCGAAATCCGCGTGTCCTGGTGTATCTAAAATATTAATTTTTGTATCTTTATAGTGAACGGCTGTCGTTTTCGCTAAAATCGTAATGCCGCGTTCTCTTTCAATATCATCTGAATCCATCGCGCGATCTTCTACTTGCTCATTTTCACGGAAAATCCCTGATTGTTTTAATAATTGGTCGACTAATGTCGTTTTTCCGTGGTCTACGTGGGCAATGATCGCGATATTTCTTAAATCTTCTCGTTTCGTCATTCCATTTCACTCCGTTTCCTTTTTCAAACTCTCTAACTGTGTTATTATAACACATAGTTAATGAATACTACATCAATTTCATTTCATGGGAGGGAATAATTTGAAAAACTTTCACTGGATTTTAGGTCTTTATGCTTTTTTAGCAGTACTTTCCATGTGTTCTGTCGGTGTCGGAATCGCATTAGGCAACACACCGCTTGTCATTCTCGCAGTTCTCGGTATTATCGTCTTCATGGGATTAGGATTTACTCGTAAAAAGAAATTGAGAGAATCCGGACTTTTATAATGAAACAGTAGACACGAAGTATCGGTTATTTGATACTTCGTGCTTTTTATTGATGAAAGTTTTCATTATCATTCTTCTCATTTTGGACAATTATTCGCCCTTTTCTCTTTTTTTATTTTTGATTTAGAGTAAAATAGCTAATGTACGCATTTTTTAAGAAAGGAAGTGACCCGATGGTAAAACTTATTGCCACGGCTGAATCAATGGAACAAGCGGAACAACTCCTCGATGCAGGAGTCGATACTTTATATATCGGAGAAGATTATTTCGGTTTACGTCTTCCACATTCATTTTCACAAGAAGAAGTCGCTGCTATTACAAAAATGGCACATGACAAAGGAAAAGAAGTCGTCGTTTCAATGAACGCTCTTTTCCATAATGATCGTTTAAAGAAAGTCGTCCCATACTTACAGTTTTTAGAAAGTATCGAAGTCGACGCAGTAACGATCGGTGACCCTGGTGTCATTCGTATGTTACAAAAAAATGAGATCAACGTACCATTTATTTACGATGCACAAACGATGGTAACAAGCTCTAATCAAGTGAATTTCTGGGCAAAACGCGGAGCAATCGGTGCCGTACTTGCACGCGAAATTCCATATGAAGAGTTAAAAGGAATTAGCGAAGATGTGCAAGTGCCGACAGAAGTACTCGTATACGGAGCAACTTGTATTCACCAATCGAAACGTCCACTCGTACAAAACTACTTTAACTATGTAGGAGAAGAAGTACCTGACTCAATGGAAAAACGTGAACTTTTCTTATCTG
>JASKZX010000101.1 GCA_030147435.1 Savagea sp.
GTTAAGCTCTTCAGCGCCGATGGTAGTAGGCTGTAGTGGCCTGTGAGAGTAGGTCGTTGCGAGTCAAATAAAGAGTATTCCTCATCAGAGGAATACTCTTTTTGTTTTTTATAAATGATAGTTTGTTATACTAAAAGCAAAAAATGAGAAAGAGGAGGTTTGTTATGTCAAAAAAACAACCGAATAAGCGTTGGTTCACAGTCGAAGAAGGAGAAACGATTGCAGAGTGTTTAGATCGGATGAAAGAAGAAGGATATTCTCCAATTCGCCGTTTAGAAGAGCCTGTTTTTCAAGAGAATGAAGATGGAGAAGTCGTTTATGCTCATCAACATATTCGTTTTCAAGGAAAACTGCAATAGTTTGGACAAAAACCGAACATTATTTAAGGTGCACTTAAATAATGTTCGGTTTTTTCGTTGACGAATAGAACGCGACTTGTTAAAATATGAGTATCAAAGAGAAAAGTAAAGGAAGGCGCGTTGATAACATGACTAAGAAAAGCATTAACGCAAATGGATAACTCGAAAGACAAACTTATAAGTGTAATAGTATAAGTGTCTTTTCGAGTTTTTTCATGCCAACCTTCTATTTTATAGATCATAAAGGAGCAGATGAGAAGTGAAACCTAAAGTCGGAGTCATTATGGGAAGTACGAGTGATTGGGAAACAATGAAACATGCATGTGATGTTTTAGATGAGTTAGAAATTCCGTATGAGAAAAAAGTTGTTTCTGCTCACCGTACACCTGACTGGATGTTTGAATACGCAGAAGGTGCAAAAGAAAAAGGATTACAAGCGATTATTGCAGGTGCTGGAGGAGCAGCGCATTTGCCAGGAATGGTCGCATCGAAAACCCTCGTTCCAGTCATCGGTGTCCCTGTACAGTCCCGTGCATTAAGCGGTCAAGATTCATTATTATCAATCGTTCAAATGCCAGGAGGCGTGCCTGTTGCGACGATGGCAATCGGTAAGTCAGGTGCGACGAACGCAGGTCTTTTCGCTGCAGAATTATTAGCTGTTCATGATGATGAGTTGTATGAACGTTTACGTAATCGCCGTGAACGTATGGCGAAACAATCATTTGAAAGTAGTGGTGAACTCGAATGACACGCATTTTACCAGGAGCGACAATTGGAATTATCGGGGGCGGTCAACTCGGTCGAATGATGGGCCTTGCTGCAAAAGAGGCAGGTTTTAAGATTGCCGTACTCGATCCAACAGAACATTCACCATGTGGACAAATTGCAGACATTCAAATTGTAGCGCCTTACAATGATGAAGATGCGTTACAACGTTTAGCAGATGTCAGTGACGTCATTACGTACGAGTTTGAAAATATTGATTATGAAGGTTTACGCGAATTAATGAAAGAAGCTTACATTCCACAAGGAGCTGAGCTTATCCGAATTACTCAAGATCGTATGAGTGAAAAACGTGAAATCCGAGCATCAGGGGCACCCGTTGCACCTTATGTAGAAGCAGAGACATTTGAGCAATTAGAAAGTCGTATCGATGAAATCGGCTTTCCTTGTATTGTAAAAACTGCTTTCGGCGGATATGACGGAAAAGGACAAGTAAAAGTCGATCGTAAGGAAGATTTAGAAGAAGCTCGTCATTTATTTACGCATTCTGCTTGTATCGCAGAAGCATTTATTCCGTTTGAAAAAGAAGTATCTATTATCATTCAGCGAAATGTAGATGGAGAGACGGCTTGCTTACCTATGGCAGAAAACATTCACGTCAATCATATTTTGCATGAATCAATCGTACCTGCACGAACGACGACTTCGGTTGAAGAAAAAGCAAAACGTGCTGCTCAACAAATCGCCGATCATTTACAACTCGTCGGTACGTTAGCGGTAGAAATGTTCGTATTAGAAGATGGAGAAATTGTCATCAATGAATTAGCACCACGTCCACATAACTCAGGTCATTATTCAATTGAAGCATGTAACGTGTCGCAATTCCATCAACATATTCGAGCAATTTGTAATTGGCCACTGCGCGAGCCGAAGTTATGGGCGCCTGTCATTATGGTGAATGTACTCGGTCAGCATGTTGAACCGCTTTTAAAAGAAATCCCGAACTATCCGGATTGGTCCATTCATTTATACGGGAAAGAAGAAGCAAAACAAGACCGTAAAATGGGACATGTGACGATTATGACCGATTCGATTGAAAATACATTAAAAGAAATAGATCAAACTACTATTTGGAAATGAGGAAATCAAAATGAAAAAAGTAACAGTATACGTAACATTACGAGAAAGTGTTGTTGACCCACAAGGAGCAGCAGCAAAAAAAGCATTACACGAGATGGACTTTGACAATGTGAAAGACGTTCGTATTGGAAAGTTGATTGAACTTGAAGTGGACGCATCAGGAGATATCGAAGCACAAGTAACAGAAATGTGCGAAGAGTTACTCATTAACAAAGTTATTGAAGATTATCGTTTTGAAATCGAGGAGGCGTAATCGATGAAATTTGCAGTCATCACATTTCCGGGCACTGGTTGTGAGCAAGAGACAGCTCGCGCGATTCGTGAAGTAGCAAAAGAAGAAGCAACAATTGTTTGGCACCGTGATGGAGGACTCGATACATATGATGCAATCGTTATTCCTTCAGGTGCAGCTTATGGAGATTATTTACGTCCAGGTGCTTTAGCGAAAAGCTCTCCAATTGCTGAAGAGATCATCGCTTTTGCAAAAGCAGGAAAACCTGTCATTGGATTCGGTAATGGATTTCATATTTTAGTAGAACTCGGTTTACTCGACGGTGGCTTTGTGATGAACCCATCATTAAAGTTCCAATCAGGTACAACTCAAGTTCGTATAGTCAATGATGAGACATTTGCGACGTCTCTATATGAAAAAGATGAAGTGTTAACGATTCCGTATGCGACACAATACGGGACATACGTATTAGATGAAGAAACACTTCAAATGTATAAAGAAAATAACCAAATCGTTATGACGTATGAAGAAAATGAGTGGAACAGTACAGCAAGTATTGCAGCTGTAACGAACGAAGCAGGTAATGTGTTTGGAATGATGCCACTTGCTGAACGTGCCGTAGAGACGATGCTCGGATCAACAGATGGTGTGCGTTTATTTGAATCAATCGCAAAAAATGGGAGTGAACAATAAATGGTAGAGCCAACAGCACAACAAGTAAAAGATGAAAAGTTGTATTTACAAATGGGTATGACAGATGAAGAGTTTGAACTTGCAACAGAGATGATCGGACGTTTACCGAACTATACGGAAACAGGTATTTTCTCTGCCATGTGGTCAGAGCACTGTTCGTATAAAAGTTCAACACCTGTTTTAAAACGTTTCCCAACAGAAGGAGAACGTGTGTTACAAGGTCCAGGTGAAGGTGCAGGAATCGTTGATATCGGTGATGAGCAAGCCGTTGTGTTCAAAATGGAATCACATAACTCACCATCTGCGATTGAGCCATTTATCGGAGCAGCGACAGGAGCAGGCGGAATTTTACGAGACGTTTTCTCAATGGGAGCTCGTCCAGTTGCCCTCGTCAACTCATTACGCTTCGGTGACTTAACAGATGAACGTGATCGTTATTTATTCAAAGGAGCAGTTGCAGGGATTGCAGATTACGGTAACAAAATCGGTATCCCAACGATTGCTGGAGAATCAAAATTCGATCAAAGCTATTCTCACCGTCCGCTCGTCAACGCAATGGCTGTCGGTTTATTAAATCATGAAGATATTCAAAAAGGTGTAGCTTCAGGTGTAGGAAATACGGTGATGTATGCAGGAGCACCGACAGGGCGTGACGGGATTCACGGAGCGACGATGTCGTCAGCAGAAGTAGCAGTCGATGAAGAGGAAGAACTGCCAATTATGCAAGCAGGTGATCCGTACTTAGAGAAGTTACTGATGGAAGCATGTCTCGATCTCGTACATTTAGATTCACTCGTCGGGATTCAAGATATGGGAGCAGCAGGGCTTACGTCAGCATCTGCAGAAATGGCAGCGAAAGCAGGCTTCGGTGTCGAATTAAATATGGATCTCGTACCACAGCGTGAAGAAGGTATGACAGCGTATGAAATGATGCTTTCAGAATCACAAGAGCGTATGTTGATCGTCATTAAAGCAGGTCATGAGCAAGAGGTTATCGACTTATTTGATCGTTACGGTATTCACGCATGTGCGATCGGTCATGTAACGGATGATAAAATGTTACGTCTCGTTCATCACGGAGAAGTCGTTGCAGAACTTCCAGTAGACCCACTTGCAGAAGATAACCCGGTTTATCATAAGCCGTCTCGCGAGCCAGAATATTTCCGTAAATTCCAAGAGATGACGGTTGATGTTCCAAAAGTAGATAATCATTTAGAAACCCTTCAAGAAATGCTTACTCGTCCAACAATTGCATCAAAAGAATGGGTATACCGTCAATTTGACTCGCACGCGCGAGGAAATACAGTCATTCCACCAGGAGCATCTGCGGGAATTATTCGTGTCGATGGTACGAATAAAGGACTTGCGATGACATCAGACTGTAACTCACGCTACATTTACTTAGATCCAGAAACAGGAGGACAAATTGCTGTTGCAGAAGCAGCGCGTAACCTCGTTTGTTCAGGAGCAGAACCACTTGCGATTACGGACTGCTTAAACTTCGGTAGCCCAGACAATCCAGAAGTCTTTTGGCAGTTAGAAAAATCAGCAGATGGTATTTCAGCAGCGTGTCGCACACTTGATACACCTGTTATTGGAGGAAACGTTTCATTATCAAACGAAGTGAACGGTAAAGCGGTGAAACCGACACCGACAATCGGAATGGTCGGTCTCGTGAAACAGCTCGAACACGTTGTTACAGAAGAGGCAAAACGTGCAGGCGACCTCGTGTACGTAATTGGTGAAACGAAAGCTGAATTTGGTGGTAGTGAATTACAACAGATGCTTGATGGTGATATTTCAGGTCAATCACCAACGATTGATTTAGAAGTTGAGAAAAAACGTCAGCAACAAGTGCTTCAAGCAATTCAAGAAGGACTCGTACAATCGGCAACAGACGTTTCAGAAGGTGGACTTTCAATCGCATTACTCAAAACAGTATTCGGCACAAACTTTGGGTTAGACGTCACACTTGAAGGTGATGCAACAGTTGCACTTTTCAGTGAAACACAATCACGTTTCGTTATTACAGTCGCAAAAGAAAATCGAGAAGCGTTTGAGCAACTCGTACTAGATGCAATTCTCGTTGGAGAAGTGACAGAAGATGCAATGGTACAAATGAAAGGTACAGACGGAAACGTTTGGATCGACGCGTCAAAAGAACAATTAGAAGATACGTGGAAAGGAGCACTTGAATGTCTGCTGAATTCGAAGAACTAAAAGAAGAGTGTGGTGTATTCGGAATTTGGGGCAATGATGCAGCTGCACAGCTCGCTTATTACGGATTACACGCGATGCAACATCGAGGACAAGAAGGTGCTGGAATTGTAACGACCGATGGAGAAGGACTGCGTGTTGTAAAAGGTGAAGGGCTCGTAAACGAAGTATTTAACGATCAAAACTTAGAAACACTTGAAGGATTTGCAGCAATCGGTCAAAACCGTTATACGACAGAGGAAGGGCGAGGCATTGAAAATGTCCAGCCCCTCGTCTTTCGTTCAACGACAGGAAGCTTAGCGATCGGGATGAATGGGAACTTAGTGAACGCGCGTGATTTACGTACTTCATTAGAGCAACAAGGAAGTATTTTTCAAACAAATTCAGATACTGAAGTACTCGCTCACTTAATTAAACGAAGCCGCGGTGCGTTAAATCAACGTGAACGTGTAAAAAAAGCACTTAGCGTATTAAAAGGAGCGTTCGCTTTCGTTTTAATTACAGATGACGAATTAATGATTGCGCAAGACCCGAATGGTTTACGTCCATTATCTCTTGGGAAAATCGGGGATGCATGGGTGGCAGCAAGCGAAACATGTGCTTTCGATATTATCGGCGCAGAGCATGTTCGCTCGGTAGAACCAGGTGAACTCATTATCGTTGATAAAGATGGTCTTCACTCGGAACGATTTGCAGAACGAGCAGATCGTGCCATTTGTTCGATGGAGTACGTTTACTTTTCTCGACCGGATTCAAACATTGACGACATTAACGTTCATAATGCGCGTAAACGTTGTGGGATTCAATTAGCGAAAGAAGTCGGTGATTTAGAAGCCGATGTCGTTACAGGTGTACCGGATTCAAGTATTTCAGCAGCGATCGGTTTTTCAGAAGCGACGGGTATTCCGTACGAACTCGGTTTAATTAAAAACCGTTACGTCGGACGAACATTTATCCAACCGTCTCAAGCACTTCGTGAAAAAGGAGTTAAAATGAAATTATCTCCTGTTCGTCACGTCGTTGCAGGGAAACGTGTCGTCATGGTTGATGATTCGATTGTTCGTGGAACGACGTCACGTCACATCGTTCGTTTATTAAAAGAAGCAGGTGCGACAGAAGTACACGTTGTGATTGCTTCCCCACCGCTTGTGAATCCATGCTATTACGGAGTCGATATTAGTACAGATTCCGAGCTAATCGCATCTGGCCGTTCGGTAGAAGAAGTTCGTGAACTCATCCAAGCAGATTCACTCACGTATTTATCGATTGAAGGAATGCTTGAAGCAGTCGGCCGCCCAGATACAGATAAAGATTGCGGTCATTGTTTAGCATGTTTCAACGGAGATTATCCAACAGACATTTATTCAGACACTGTATTACCACACGAAAAAGATATCGTACGATAAGGAGGCTTTTCCATTGTCAAAAGCATATGAAAAAGCAGGAGTAAACATTGAAGCAGGTTATGAATCAGTAAAACGAATGAAATCACACGTAGAACGTACCGAACGAAAAGGTGTCATGGGGGCATTCGGCGGATTTGGTGGAATGTTCGACCTTTCGAGTTTAGATTATAAAGAACCGGTACTCGTATCAGGAACAGACGGTGTAGGAACGAAACTGAAACTCGCATTTATGACAGACCGTCACGACACAATCGGAGTAGACTGCGTCGCAATGTGTGTAAATGACATCGTTGCACAAGGTGCTGAGCCTTTATATTTCTTAGACTATATCGCACTCGGAAAAGCAGTACCTGAAAAAGTAGAAGCAATCGTAAAAGGTGTAGCCGATGGTTGTGAACAATCAGGTGCTGCATTGATCGGTGGAGAAACGGCGGAAATGCCTGGACTTTATGCAGAAGATGAGTACGATTTAGCAGGATTTGCAGTCGGTGCTTGTGAGAAAAAAGATATTATTACAGGTGAAAAAGTAGAAGCAGGAGACGTTCTCGTAGGACTTGCATCAAGCGGTATTCACTCAAACGGTTATACACTCGTTCGTAAAATCGTTTTAGAAGATAACGGGTATGGGATGGACGACACAATTGAAGGGTATGAGTCACTCGGAACAGTCGGTGAAGCTTTACTAGAGCCGACGAAAATTTATGCAAAACCAGTACTCGAAATGACAAAATCACTCGATGTACATGCGATGGGTCACATTACAGGTGGCGGTTTTTATGAAAACTTACCACGTATGTTACGCGATGGTTTAACAGCGAAAGTGACACTCGGTAGCTGGGACGTGCACCCTATTTTCCATATGTTAAAAGAAAAAGGAAACTTAACAGACCGTGACCTTTACAGCGTGTTCAATATGGGTGTCGGATTTGTCGTTGCAGTGAAAGAAGAAGAGGTAGAAGATGTTCTTCGTATTGCTGAAGCGCACGGTGAGAAAGCATTCCGTATCGGAGAAG
>JASKZX010000109.1 GCA_030147435.1 Savagea sp.
AAATGTATTCAAGTACTCGTTCGTGAAACACCGACGAGTTACGTTCGATACGTACCGAAAGCGAGTGACTTTTCGTGAAAATTCCGATACTCGAATTATTCGGCCCTACGATTCAAGGAGAAGGAATGGTCATTGGGAAGAAAACGTTATTCATTCGTACAAGTGGTTGTGATTACCGCTGCGCTTGGTGTGATTCAAGCTTTACGTGGGACGGTACAGGTAAACCGACGATGATGACTCCTGAACAAATCATTACACAAATTGATGCGCTCAACCAAAATCGTGCGCGCCACGTAACATTATCTGGTGGAAACCCTGCAATCCATAAAGGGCTTGGAGAAGTCGTTGACCGATTACATGCTAGTGGTTACGATGTCGCTATCGAGACACAAGGAACGATTTGGAACGATTGGTTAACGAAAGTAGACGAGATTACCATCTCTCCAAAACCTCCTTCTTCTACGATGACGACGGACTTTCAACAACTCGCTTCTTTCATCGAACGATTACCGAAAGAACGGACGACGTTAAAAGTCGTCGTATTCGATGAAAAAGACTTCCAATTCGCTGAAAAAGTGCATCAAACATTTCCTATGCTCGATTTTTACATTCAACCGGGAAATGACGACTTGCAAGAAGCGGACGAACGAAAAATGACACATCACTTAATTGAATCTTATGAGCGATTAATTGATCGTGCAATGGCATCTACAATTTTAAAAGATGTTCGGGTACTCCCGCAATTACACGCACTCGTTTGGGGAAACCGTCGAGGCGTTTAAACCAACAAAAAAGAGGCTTAGGAAAATTCCTAGCCTCTTTTTCTCGATTCGATTAATCCATTACTAAACCGCCATCAACGACTAAGTTTTGACCTGTAATGCCTCGACTCCAAGGAGATGCGAAGAAAATGACAGCGTCTGCTACTTCTTCCGGTGTGATCGCATGACCAATCGGTGTGTTTTGAGCGATTGCTTGGAAAATAGCATCCGGTGTTGCGTCACTTGCATCTGTTCGGTCGAGTAAACCTGCAGATACCATGTTGACATTAATACCATGCGTTCCAAGTTCTTTTGCCATATTACGTGTCAATCCGACGAGTGCTGCTTTCGCTGTATTGTAATCAACGTAAGGAACGACTGGATGTTGAACAAGGTTCGTTCCAATATTAATAATACGACCGAAGCCATGTTCCGTCATATCTTTTTTCGCACTATGATACGTATTTAAAGCAGAACGCAAATTTCCTTCGATTTGTTTCGATAAATCTTTCCACTTCATTTTTTCTAACGGCACACGATCATCGCCATTGAATTTAAAATCAATTAACGCATTGTTCACAACTGTCGTAATTGGGTGACCGAAGTTTTCTTTCGCTTCTTCGAACAACTTATCCATATCTGCTTGACTACGAACGTCTCCTTTAATTGCGATCGTTCGCTCTTCACCTAGTTCTTTTACGAGTGCTTCTGCTTGATCTTTACTTTCAAAGTAATTCACAACGACACGAGCACCTTCTCGGCGGAAAGCGGTTGCAATTGCGCGCCCTAAACCGCGACTCGCACCTGTAACGAGTACTACCTGCTCTTGAATATCCATAATTATCAAATCTCCTTTACATATATCCAAACATTTGCCTAGTTTTAGGCGATTCCTATAATAATTATAACATAGTTTTTCATTTTTTTCCTTTTCCCTTTTTTAAGGTTCGAATATTCCTATTTTTCAGTCTTTATTGTTTTCAAAGGAAGCGTTTTCATGATACACTGCTTATTGTAACATTTCTTTTTAATTCGCCAAAGGAATTACTTCTTATGAGACGTTAAAGGAGTCTGAGCCTATGTATGAAGAACAGACAAAAATTTGTACATACTTTTATTTGAACGATGAACTGTATGAAAAAGACGTATTTTCACTTGTAGATATGGATATTTTACCTGAGTTTTATCCTTCTTCCCAAGCGATCGAACGAGCGATTGAACAATTTACACAAAGTTGGTCCGAAAGTTTTTACGATGAACTCGTCTCTTACGATAAACGTAAAATTACACCGCTGACCGAAGTAACTTTTGCTCTATTGCCGCTTAAAAAGCGTACACCACTTTTCGAAAAAGTATATTTACTGAAAGAATTAAAGATTGACCCTCATCTCTACTCAAAAGGTGAACATTTATTCGATGCGATTTATCAGCGTTTTTACGCGTGGGAAAAAGAAGTCGTTCGTACAAATTGGCAAGTGATGACGTATGCACCATCATGAATCGCTCACCTCTTTGTAAAGAGGTGAGTTATTTCATTAACCAACCTTTTAAATCTTCTCGGTCATACAAACGTACATTACTTGCTCGAGCTAACTTTTTCGCAGGCTCTGTATAGTAACTATTTGTAATGACCCATGCTTCCTTCGTTCGATACATGTTTTGCGCACCGATTACTTCTTGTACTGCTTGTATCCCAACTTTATTACGATAACGCTTCGCTTGAACGACGATCGTTCGTCTCCGTTTTCGCATTAATAAATCTGCTCCGTAATCTCCAGATCCTTTCGTTACTTCAACGTGATAGCCTCTTTCTTCAAATACTTCTTTTAAAAAATGTTCAAATGCTAACCCATTCATTCGATCAATAGTATACCAAGACGGCCAACGTCGAACTTTTTTTCTTTTTTTCTGAACGTATAAGTACATCATGCTCATCAAATATAAGCCGATAATTCCACCAATAAATCCACCGGAAATATGTTGAAAAGAGAAAAAACCGATGACACTTCCTATAACTGTGAAAATCATCGCACCGATTATATAAATTATTCGCAATTTGTCACCTTCCTTATTTTATAATACCATGATTTCTTTCGTTTTTCTCGATAGTTACATTATTGATACTATTATAGTAACATAATATATACTTTGAAGTTTTTACCAATAAAGAATAGAAATTTACGTTTATTTTCATTTTTAAATCGATTATTGAAATATACTTGTCTTCCTTTCCTTATACAAATATAATAAAAATGTATAAAATTCTTAGACAAGGAGATAATGACATGTTTGACTATTTTTTACCTAACGTCAACTTTTTCGGACGTGGCGCTGTAAATGTTACAGGAGAGCGTGCGAAAATTTTAGGCGGAAAAAAAGCATTAATCGTCACAGATACATTTTTACGTAGTTTAGAAGGAGGTCCTGTCGATAAAGTGCTCGCTTCTTTAGAAAAAGAAGGGATTGAAGCAGCTATTTATGATGGGGTTGAGCCGAACCCAAAAGATACGAATGTTCAAGCAGGGCTCGACATTTTTGAAAAAGAAAACTGTGATATGATCATTACAATCGGTGGGGGAAGTGCTCACGACTGCGGAAAAGGGATCGGTATCGCAGCAACACACGATGGCGACCTTTACGAAGACTATGCAGGGATTGAGACATTAACAAACCCATTACCACCACTCGTTTGTGTAAACACAACAGCTGGTACAGGTAGTGAAGTGACACGTCACTGCGTATTAACGAATACAGAGAAGAAAGTAAAGTTTGTTATCGTTAGTTGGAGAAACACACCACTTGTATCCATCAATGACCCTGAATTAATGGTCGGTAAACCAGCAGGACTTACAGCAGCAACTGGAATGGATGCATTAACACACGCTGTTGAAGCATACGTTTCACTCGGTGCAAACCCTGTGACAGATGCTGCAGCGATTCAAGCGATTAAATTAATCTCAACGAACTTACGTCAAGCTGTTGCTTACGGACAAAATATTGAAGCGCGTGAAAACATGGCACATGCATCACTTCTTGCAGCAATGGCTTTCAATAACGCAGGTCTTGGGTATGTTCACGCAATGGCTCACCAACTCGGCGGACTTTACGATATGCCACACGGTGTAGCAAATGCGATTTTACTTCCACACGTTGAGCGTTACAATTTAATTTCAAACCCTCAAAAATTCGCAGACATTGCTGAATTTATGGGTGAAAATATCGAAGGTCTTTCAGTTCGTGAAGCTGCTGATAAAGCAATCGAAGCGATCGAACAATTATCAAAAGACGTCGGTATTCCAGCAACATTACGTGAAATGAATGTTAAAGAAGAAGACTTCGAAAAAATGGCAGAACTTGCACTTGAAGACGGAAACGCTGTAAGTAACCCTATCCAAGGGCGTAAAGAAGACATTATCGAAATTTTCAAAGCAGCGTACTAATTTCACTCATCCTTCGCATAATTTTTCCTGAATATTGAATAAATATATCCTTGACGACCCTTTTTTAAAAAAGGGTCGTTTTTTGTTTTACGTGCTTTGTTTCGCCCTTTCTTTTACAATGAGGAAAAGGGGGAGATCGTATGCATGTTTCAATTATCGGAGGAGGAATTGGAGGCTTATCTGTTGCTATCGCACTTGAACGACTCGGATTCGATTACGATGTATATGAGCAAGCTTCATCATTTCAACCGATAGGCTCAGCAATTGGACTCGGCTCTAACGCGATGCTCGCTCTTCGTACACTCGGTGTCGGAGAATCAGTGTTACAAGAAGGTATGCCTCTTCATGAACAACGTTTTATCGATGAACAGTGGAATGAACTCAACCGCGTCTACCTTTCTTCTTGGAACGATGCATTTGGCGAAGAAACGATTACGATTCAACGAGCTGACCTCCACGAAGCTCTTTATGATGCTTTGCCGAAACCAAATCTTCACTTGAACGCACGGCTCATCGATTTCAAAAAAAGAAATCATTTGTATGAACTACAATTTGCAAATGGGAAAAAGCAAACGACTGATATCATCATTGCAGCAGATGGGATTCATTCGCTCATTCGACAAGCTGTAGCTCCTCATAGTAAAAAGCGATATAGCGGTTATACGTGTTGGCGAGGAATCGCAAAAAATAAAGACGATATTCCTTTACACATTTCGCATGAAGCTTGGTCGACGAAAGGTCGTATCGGCTGGGCACCGATGTCTAAAGGAAATGCGTACTGGTTTGCATGTATCAACGCGCAACCGGATGAACCAAACTTCAAACGATGGAAGCAAGAAGATGTCGCTCATCATTTTTCTTTTTTAGGTCCTGTCGTCGAACGAATGATTGCAGAAACACCTGATCATTACTTTTTACATCATGACTTATACGACGTACAACCTCTCCAAACTTTCGTTTATGATCGTATCGTTTTACTCGGAGATGCAGCACATGCTACGACACCGAATATGGGACAAGGTGCAGGACAAGCGATTGAAGATGCATTTTTCTTATATCGCGTGCTTAAAAAGCATTCTTCGATTGAAGAAGCATTTCGTGTCTATGACGAATACCGCGTGCCAAAGACAAAAAAAGTAACGGAACTTTCTCGCTTCATCGGTTGGGCTTCTCAATGGGAATCGCCTTTTTGGGCTTCTCTACGTAACAAAATCTTCCGCCGGATTCCGACACAGTTTTTATTAAATCGATTACATTTTTTATTTAAGGATTAAAAAAAGAAAGGGGCAAAAATTGCCTCTTTCTTTTTAACGACAAGCCATTCCACCAAGCTCGTTAATATATTGTGTCACACGC
>JASKZX010000116.1 GCA_030147435.1 Savagea sp.
GCAAGCTCTGGTTGGTATCCTGCTTCTACGAGCGTTTCGAATCCTGCTTTTACGAGCGCTGTCGTACCACCGCAAAGAACAGCTTGTTCTCCAAAAAGGTCTGTTACTGTTTCTTCTTCAAATGTCGTTTCGAGTACACCGCCGCGTGCTGAACCGATTCCTTTTGCATACGCAAGTGCGAGTTTCTCCGCATTACCTGTTGCATCTTGATACACGGCAAAAAGTGCTGGAACTCCTGCGCCTGCTTGATACGTACGGCGAACGAGGTGACCTGGTCCTTTCGGTGCGACGAGGAACACGTCAACGTTTTCTGGTGGTGTAATTTGTTCAAAGTGAATGTTAAATCCGTGAGCGAAAATAAGTGCGTCGCCTTCTTCTAACTGATCTTTAATTTCTTCTTCGTACACTTTTTTCTGAAGCTCGTCTGGAAGTAAAATCATGATCATGTCTGCTTTTTGTGCTGCTTCTTTTACCGGCATAACGTCTAAGCCGTCTTCTTTCGCTTGGTCGAATGAACCTCCTGGACGAACACCTACGATCACGTCAACCCCTGATTCTTTTAAGTTTTGTGCGTGTGCGTGTCCTTGTGATCCGTATCCAATAATTGCAACTGTTTTTCCTTCTAAAGCGCTCTGGTCGATATCTTGGTTGTAATACATTTTAGCCATTTGTAATTCCCCCTATAGTTTGTATAAATTATTGTAAAAGTGATAATTTCGGTTCGTCGAGTGACTGTTGCATCTCGCGAACGATTGCTGTTGCGCCTGTACGTGTTAATTCTTTAATGCCGTACGGGCGAACAATTTCAATGAATGCTTCAATCTTCCCTGGTTCCCCAGTGACTTGATACGTCACTGTGTTTTTACTAGAGTCTACGATTGAAGCACGGAATGGTGCGATGAGACTATTCATCTCGCCACGTTTATTCGGCGGCGAAATGAGTTTGACAAATGCGAGCTCTCGCATGACGATTGAGCGGTCCGTAACATCTTTTACCGTCAAGACGTCAATTTGTTTTTGCAATTGTTTCGTAATTTGCTCGACTTGTCGTTCATCAGGCACATTTACGATGAAAGTCATTTTTGAAATGTCTTCTTTTTCTGTGTGCCCTACAGTAATACTTTCGATATTAAATTGGCGTTTCATGAGTAAACCAGTGACGCGGTTTAATACACCGCTTCGGTTCATCACTTGTACCGTAATGACTCGTTTCATAAACGTTCCCCTCCAATCATGTCATCAAGACCCGCACCTGGTGCAACCATCGGGTACACTTTTTCTAATTGACGGACGCGGCAGTCGATCAATACCGGCTCGTCGTTCGTTAATGTTTTTTCAAATACTTCGCGGGCTTCTTCTAACGTATCGACACGATACCCTGGAATGTCATAAGCTTCTGCAAGCTTGACGAAGTCCGGTTGTACTTGAATGAGTGACTCTGCGTAACGTTCGTCGTAGAAAATTTCTTGCCATTGACGAACCATTCCGAGTGAATTGTTATTTAAAATAACAACTTTAACCGGCATGCGGAACTCTTGTAAAAGTGACAACTCTTGTGCTGTCATTTGGAATCCAGCATCCCCGACGATTGAAATAACACGCGCATCTGGTTTAGCGATTTGTGCACCAATTGCTGCCGGGAAGCCGAAGCCCATCGTTCCGAGTCCGCCGGAAGTTACCCATGAATGTGGGTGATTTAATTTATAATATTGCGCAGCCCACATTTGGTGTTGACCGACGTCTGTCGTAACGATCGCATCGCCTTTTGTCACTTCATGGATGATTTCGAGTGCTTGTTGTGGAAGCATCGTGCCATCATCTGTTTCGTTGTACCATAATGGATATTGTTCAGACATTTCTTTTACATGTGCCACCCATTCTTTCGTATCTGGTGAATCGAATGCTTCTTCATTCAATGCGTCAAATGCTTCGCGAGCATCAGCTACGATCGGCACATCTGTCGGTACGTTTTTCCCGAGTTCTGCTGGGTCGATATCGACGTGAATAACGCGCGCATTCGGTGCAAATACGTCTAAGTCACCTGTTAAACGGTCATCGAAACGTGACCCGAAGTTAATGAGTAAATCACATTGTTGAATCGCTTGGTTCGATGCGTAATATCCGTGCATTCCTGCCATTCCGAGGAATAATTCATGATCTCCTGGAATTGCACCGAGTCCGAGCAATGTTGAAACGACTGGAATTTGATGTTTCTCAGCGAATGCGACGAGTTCGTCTGATGCTTGTGCATGTAATACTCCTGCTCCGACGAGAAGGAGAGGCTTCTTCGCTGATTCAATGAGTTTCGCTGCTTTCTGAATTTGGAGATAATTCGGTTTCGTCGTCGGCTGATAACCCGGCAAATCCATCGGAACATCGAAATCTTCTGGTACTTCAAATAAATCTGTCGCTACGTTTTTCGGGATGTCGACGACGACTGGTCCTGGCCTTCCTGTTGAAGCGATATGAAATGCTTCTTTTACAATCCGTGGAAAGTCCGCAACGTCTTGTACTTGGTAATTATGTTTCGTGATCGGTTGTGTAATACCGACGATATCTGCTTCTTGGAAAGCATCCGTTCCGATCACTGTACTCGACACTTGACCAGTGAAAACAACGAGCGGCAATGAGTCAAGCATCGCATCCGTAATACCAGTAATTAAATTCGTTGCCCCCGGTCCACTCGTTGCAATGACGACGCCGACCTTCCCTGAAACACGCGCATAACCTTCTGCTGCGTGAATCGCTCCTTGTTCGTGTCGTGCAAGAATGTGGCGGATTGGATTTTGGTAAAGCGCGTCATAAATTGGAAGTACTGCTCCACCTGGGTATCCGAAAATAACTTCAACGCCTTGATTGTGTAACGCTTCAATCAAAATCGCTGACCCGTCCTTTGGCTGCTGCTTTCGTTCATCTGTCTCTGTAGCAAGTTGTTCTGTTTCTTTCATTTTTACTTTCGTATTCATTTGCAAACTCCTCCTTCTCATCTTTTCGTATAAAAAAAAGCTCTCTCCTCCCTACGTAAAGTTTCCTCTACATAGGGATGAAAAAGCTTCATGGTACCACCCTACTTCGCAATGTAATCTACATTGCCTTTTTGCGAATTGTTTGCGAAATTTTCAAACAATTCTACGTTAACGAGCCGTAGCCCGGACTTATCTAATCGTTTCCTTTCAACAAGTCTGCTCCGAGGAGATGTCGGAAGAAGTGTATTACTAGCTCACACCACCCGCTAGCTCTCTGAAAATACGAACCTTCGTCCTTTTCCCTCATCTACGCATCGTATTAAATTTTCATTACTCCACCTGTACTTGCTGACGTGACAAGTTTTGAGTAACGTGCTAAATATCCTTTTTTCACTTTCGGTTCAAATGGCGGTAACTGCTTGCGACGTTCTTCTAATTCTTCCTCGCTTACGCCGACGACATTGATCGTGCGGTTCGGTAAATCGATGACGATTTTATCCCCATCTTCAATCAATGCGATCGGTCCACCTTCAGCTGCTTCTGGTGAAATATGTCCGATTGAAATACCGCGTGATGCTCCTGAAAATCGGCCGTCTGTAATGAGCGCGACTTCTTTTCCGAGCCCTCGTCCGACGATCGATGATGTCGGTGCAAGCATTTCTGGCATTCCTGGTCCACCTTTTGGTCCTTCATAACGAATGACGACGACATGTCCTGAACGAACGGTGCCGTTATCGATTCCTTCAATCGCTTCTTCTTGAGAGTTAAACGTAATTGCTTCTCCTTCAAAGACTTTAATGGATGGATCGACTCCACCTACTTTAATGACGCCTCCGTCTGGTGCAATATTTCCGAATAATACAGAAAGTCCACCGACTGGGCTATAAGCATTGTCTTTTCGACGAATGACTTCATCATTCGTAATTTCCGCATCGGCTACGTTTTCATAAATCGTTTTGCCTGTAACCGTCATACGATCTTTATGAATCGCTCCATCAATAGATGCGAGCTCCTTCACGATTGCACTGACGCCTCCAGCTAAATGAATATCATGCATCGAATAGTTCGACGCTGGACTAATTTTTGCTAAATACGGAATACGCTCTGCGACTTTGTTAATGTCTTCCATATCGTAGTCAATCTCTGCTTCGTGAGCGATCGCTAACGTATGTAAGACTGTATTTGTTGAACCACCCATCGCCATATCAAGTGCGAATGCATCATCAATTGCTTCTTTCGTAATGATATCTCGTGGTTTTATATCTTCTTTGATCATACGCATTAAGTGTTGGACACCTTCTCGAATGAGTCGGTGACGCTCTTTACTCGTTGCGACGATCGTTCCGTTCCCTGGAATCGTCATACCAAGCATCTCAGTCAATGTATTCATTGAGTTTGCTGTGAACATTCCTGAACAAGATCCACATGTAGGACATGCGTTTTGTTCAATGTCGAGAAGTTCTTCTTCCGACATATTCCCCTCTTTATATGAACCGACTCCTTCAAATACTGAAGCGAGTGAAAGTGGCTCTCCCTTTGATGATACGCCACCTTCCATCGGTCCTCCTGTAACAAAAATAGACGGGACGTTCGTTCGAACTGATGCCATGAGCATCCCCGGTGTAATTTTGTCACAGTTCGGAATGTAAAACACTCCGTCAAACCAGTGAGCATTAATCACTGTTTCTGCCGAGTCTGCAATTAATTCACGACTCGGAAGTGAATAACGCATCCCGATATGCCCCATCGCAATACCGTCGTCGACTCCGATCGTATTAAACTCGAACGGGACGCCTCCAGCTTTGCGAATTTCATCTTTCACGACATCTGCAAATGTATCTAAATGCATATGTCCTGGAATAATATCTATATATGAGTTACAAACCCCAATAAAAGGCTTGTTCATGTCTTCTGACTTTACGCCTGTCGCATACAATAAACTACGGTGCGGTGCACGATCAATCCCCTTCGTAATCATGTCACTACGCAATTTTTGAGGTTCTACGACTTCGCTTTCTTTATCTTTTGGCATCGTAATCTCTCCCCACTTCACAAACAGTTCCACTACCTTACTCCGTGAATAATGACATTCGCCTGAATTGTGCGACAAATCAAATTATTCGAGTGGATTGATGAATATCATAGCCCGTATTGAAATTGTTGTCAACAGCATTTTCAAAGTTTTTAGTCAATTCACACATATCTGATTTTCATGGATGCGCTTACACACCGATAGGTGCGCGTTTTCCCAATTATTTATTTTTCTGACAACTTTTTGTTCGGCATAATCGTGAACGTTTGTGTCGGTGTGTAAGGCTTTCCGTAAAACTGCTGACAATACGAGAGCATCATATGGAGTCGTGCATATTGTGATTGTAATATGTACAGCGATACAGCAACATCTAACGTATCTCCGTTTGGAAAATGGAGCCGATTCATCGAGCTTTTTTCTTCAATACGTAACGGATGTTGAAAAATATACATACATTCCGGATGTTCAATCGAATGCGTCGGAAAAGCGCCGATCGTACAAGGCTCTAATAAAAGCGGTGTTTTTTTCTCAAAAGATAAATGATGCTGCACTGCTCTTCGTCGCCCTTCAACTGTTGAAAATGTCTCTAAACATTTCGCTTCCATTAATTGTAGCGGAAGTTTTTCTGAGAAAAAGCGCCCCTCTTCGGTAATAATTTCCGATCGATACGGCTCGATAAATGAAGGTATAACTGCATACGTCCGATGATCGATCTTCATATGATCCCTCCTCACACATATTTTTAGCGAATTTTTCTTTTAAATTCAATTATTTTGTCTCTTTTCTAAAAAATGAGCGCTTATTTTTAAAATATCTCTCGTCATCGCTCAATTTTACCGATTCGCTTTCCTTCTATTCTTTTTTTACGATAACGTCACCTAGGGAATATTCGCTCGTGCACGACGTTTCGGAGGTATTTCATGGAGACGTTTGAACAAGTGTTAGAACAATACGAGCCGATGATTTTTTCTATTATGCGTAAATTATCGATTTATAAAAACTACGAAGACTATCAACAAGTTGGACGAATCGCCCTTTGGCAAGCATTCGAACGTTACGACAAAACACGAGGACATTTTGCACCATTTGCTTACCGGTCGATTTACGGAGCGATGCTTGATGAAATGAATCGACAAAACCGTTCAAAAGATGAAGTATCGACAACGCATCATATTTTAGAAGAAGTGACACCGAGTATGACGTACGATCGTTTATTTGATGTGCACGCACTTTTTGACGAATTACGAGAAGATGAAAGAAAATTACTGTATGATTTGTACATGATGGGGTATTCATATAAAGAAATTGCCGCAAAAGAAGGCGTCACACCCGCTGCGATTCAAAAAAGACGGCAACGGATGGTAAAAAAGCTCCGAACACTTTCACATCTTTTTTAAGCGAACAAACTTTTTATGGCGTTATACGTCTATTTAAGTAGATGTGAAAGAGATATAAGGTAGGGACAATAATGAAAAAACGAAAAGAACAACGAAAACAATCACGCATTACCCGATTCATTGGATGGACTATTTTTTTACTCCTCTTCATTATAGGAGGATTACTCACCTTTTTTTATTTCGAAAGTAAACAACTCGCAAACGACATTCACGATCCTTTAGGGTTTACATCGAATACGAAACTGAAAAATAAAGAACCCGTAGCGATTCTTTTACTCGGTGTCGATGAACGTCCCGATGATCCAGGTAGAAGTGATACGATGATTGTCATGACTATCAATCCTTATACTGAACGTTTGACGCTCGTCAGCTTACCGCGAGATATGTATGTTGACATTCCTAATCGCGACGGAAAAGATAAGTTAAACCATGCATACATTTACGGAGGCATTCCACTTACGACAAAAACGATCGAAAACGTCTTACGAATTCCGATCGACTACGCGGTACAAGTGAATATGGAAGCATTTCGTGACGTTGTAAATGCATTAGGGGGCATCGATGTCATTAGCCCACTCGACTTTGACTTAGAAGGGTACCACATTAATAAAGGACCGATTCATTTAGACGGTGAAAAAGCTTTAAAATATGTTCGTATGCGTAAAGAAGATCCTCGTGGAGACTTCGGGCGTCAAGAAAGACAACGCCAAGTGTTAGAAGCAGTCATTGAAAAAGGGACTTCTGTACAAAGTGTGTTACGTTACCGTTCATTATTTGATGCCGTAAGTACGAATGTCAAAACGAACTTAACTTTTGATGAAATGATGTATTTACAAAAACATTATATGGACGCAACAAACGATATTCGTCAACTTTCTTTTGAAGAAGAAGGTGGCGCAATGATCAACAACATTTGGTATTACATTCCTGATGATGATGAATTGCGCGACATTCAAAAACAATTAAGAAACGAATTACGCACAACAAAAAAATCCGAGTGACTCAGTCGCTCGGATTTTTCTTATTTCTTTAATTCATTCATAAAATAGGCTTCTACTTCATCCCATCCTGTACAGCGCACAGGATAATCTTCTTCGATGTTGCGCGCAGCTGTAAACATGACGCCACCTTCGCCGAAACGAGCTAATTGTTTCGGGGAATCATCGATTAAGTAGTCTGCACGAATTGTACTTTTATCTCCGCAAAAGTTAAACAACTCGTAATTTAAAAATGGAAAATGCGCTTTTAACCAATCATATTTCGCTTGGAACGACTCTGGAATATACATCGCAGCTGTAGCGATCATAATTTCATAATGTTCACTCAAGCGTTCAAGTGCATCTTGGCTTCCTTCAATGACAGGTAATCCGCGGAAAAATTGATCACTATGGACAATTTCGCGCATTAATTCTTCATGCTCAGGAAATAGTTCAAATACGAACTTCCCTTTTGCGTCAGCTTTCGTATAACGCGTTCCTAATTTTTCGTTCATAATCGCTAATAAGTGACCGGAAAAGTCAGCTAATACTTCATCCATATCAACAGCAATTCGTTTCATCTACGTCCCCTCCTGCACTCATTATCTTCTATTTTTTAAGAGAGGACAACTTTTTACACTTATCG
>JASKZX010000124.1 GCA_030147435.1 Savagea sp.
CTTATTTTTTATCTTTAATTTCGACTTTTGAACCGTCTGCATGTTTCATTTCAATTTCGATTTTTGAGTAATCGTCAATATTGAAATGAGCAAGAACGGTTTGGATAATCTCTTCATTTGTCGCATTTACTGGAATTTGTAAATCGATGAGATCTTCTTCAAGTTTCGTTTTCGCTTCTGCATCTTTTAATGCGATATTTTTCGTATAATCGAAATATTCATTGTCGTCGATATCTGTTGCGTCATATTCGATATCGATCGCATCGTCTCCTGCAACGTCGATTTCAATATCGAGTTTTGCAAAGTCTAATGCATTTTCAACAGTGGATTGATTGTTTGTCGCTTCATCTTTTTCTGTTTCTTCTTCTGTTTCTACATCGACATTCGTTTCAGTTTCATTCGTCTCTGTTTCTTCTACAGGTGTCGTATTGTCGTCTGCGGCATTGTCGTTCGTATCGTTTGCATCATTTGCTCCGCAAGCTCCGAGAACGAGTGCTGATGATAAAACGATACTTCCAATTGTTAATGATTTTTTCAAAATATCCACAACCTTTTTCATTTGATAGTGGATGTTTTCCCGAAAAGAAGTGAGCTAAACATTACCAACGTGCTTTCGTCTGTTCGACGACGCCGAGTAACTGTTTGAGTCGTAACGGTTGTCCATCTTTTAAACGGACGATGCCGTTATAATAGCCGAGGTGTCGCATCACTTGGATATTGCCGACGAGCAATGGAACACTCGATTCATAAGTAGCAAACGGTGTGAATGTCATTTGTAAATTTTTCGAAAACTTCGTCCGTATCGCCCAAGGACGGCGTTTGTTTAACGGATCATGCATAAATAAAACGTCTTCGTGGATTTTGCGCAATTCTCCGTCAATCATAAATCCGTTTTCAGTCATTCCTGTACCGTCTGTCCATTTTCCTCCGAAATTGAGTCCGATTCGTCGTCCGCCAATTTGTTGAGAAGCAGTCGCCCAGTAAGACTCCACTTGACGTGGCCAAACACCTCGCGTGTAGTCGAAGACAGAAAAGCTATAGCGAGATTCTAAGTCATATCGACGAGAACCGAGCTTAATAAATCCGTCTGTCGGCAACGTAAGGTGTTTTGATGTGAATTGAAACATATCACGACTATGTGGAATGACGACGTTGATGGAATCGTCTTCTTCGATATACGTCATATGTAGGTCGACATGGAGCAATTCGTTATCAAATTGAGGAATCGTTACCGAGATATGTCCTTCATCTTGCGTATAAACAGCTTGTAGTGCGATTTGATCGTTTTGAAACGACGTATTGTCGAACACTTCATCACCTAATGTTAATTTACGCCCGAATGGGATGACGATTTGTTCACTGACAAAACGTGTCGTCTCTAAATCGACGAAAGAGACGTGAATCGTTGCTGCGTAGTCTAAATGACAAATGACTAAAGAGAAGTACACATCTTCTCCGTACACACTCCAATGATTCCAACGTTTCTTTTTCAACCAGCTGCCTTTTAAATTACTTTGGATGACCGGTTTTTTCGCGTAACCGATCGCTTGAGGGTTCAATCGACCTTTTGAGTCACATAAAGCTACTGGTCGTTCAATGTGTCGCTCTTTATGTTGCATAGAACTCCCTCCTTCTCATCATTCATCGTCTTATTATTGTAACAGAATGAAGGGAGTCCGTCCTCTAAATATGCATAAGGCTATCGTGTAAACCAAAGAACTGCGAGTGATCCTTCGCCTGCGTGTGTCGCTAAAGAAGAGTTAATATCTCCAATTTCAATCGATAAATGAGGTGCATCTTTCAAAAGGTCTTCTTTTAAAGATTTCGCTTTTTCAAGAACATTTCCGTGGACGATAAACAATTTACCTTTTATTTTTTCTTTTTGTTCGAGTACGAGATCACGTAAATAACGAACCGCTCGTTTTTCGGAGCGAATTTTTTTATCCGGGATGAGTTGCCCATCTTCAATGCGGACAATTGGTTTAATATTCAATAAACTTCCGATGAAAAATTGAATACCTGTGACACGTCCACTTTTCTTTAATTGTTCGAGTTGACCGACAAGTGCATACGCGACGTGTGATTGTTGTTTTTCTTTTAATGCTTTTACGATCTCTTCTACTGTATATCCTTGTTCATGTAAATCGATACCTTCTTCAATGAGACCGGTTAACCCTCCAGATAAAGAACCAGAGTCGATCGTCGTCACTTTAAAGTCTGCAAGTTGTGCGCCCGTTTGAGAAGAGCCGATCGTACCGCTTAATTTAGAAGATGCGTGAACGGCAATAGCTTCATCGTATTTTTCTTTTAACGCTTCGTACAGTACTGAAAATGTTCCTGGTGACGGTTGAGACGTTTTCGGAATTTCTTTTTCATTACGAATGCGTGCATACAATTCATCTGTCGTTAAGTCGACGTTATCTTTATATTCTTTCCCTTCAAATTGAATCGAAAGTGGGACGCAGAAAACGTCTGGGTGGTGGCGGAGTTTATCAGACATAAGACCAGTGCTATCAATAATCCAAGCGATTTTTTTCTTCAATTAAAAACACCTCTTAATACGTTGTTTTATTACCTGATACTATTATACATTGAGTCAATGGAAAAATCGACTATTGTTTGAAATGAATTGTTTCACTAGCTATTGCAATACGGTATGCGGTATAATAATAGACAGAAAAATGAAATAATAAGGAGTGTTTACATGTCAAAGAAAAACTTATCAGTTCGTGAAGCAATTCGCGAGCGACGTTCAATTAAAAATTTAAATGGAACGCCAGTAGAAGAAGAAGTTGTTTTAGATGTGTTAAAAGATGCGGTGTGGGCGCCGAATCACGGTCACCGTAATCCGTGGCGCTTCGTCGTAGCAGCAGGGGATGATTACCCGAAGTTGCTCGAGTTATTAAAAGAAACAGCGATCCCAAATTGGGAGTCACTCGATGAAGAAACGCTTGAAAAACAGATGAAACGTTTCTCAGGAGCAGGAGCGGCAGTATTTGTGATCGTACCGGAAGATGCGCGTCAAAAAGAACGTTTAGAAGACTTCGCAGCGGCAAGTGCACTCGTTCAAAACGCGCAACTTATCGCATGGGATGACGGAGTTGGCACGTGCTGGAAAACACCGCCGTTTCTCGACAGTCCAAAATTCCGCGAACGTCTCGGCGTAAAGCCAGGCGAGCGTATTATTAGCATGCTTCAGTTCGGCTATTACGATAAAGAACCGAAAGCACGCGAGCGTACACCGCTTGATGAACTCGTCACACGCTTTGAATAATGATCAAAAAATGAGTCGTCTGAAACAATGGACGGCTCATTTTTTTCTGTGGTATTGTTGTTGAAAAAAGGAACATGCGATATGGAACAAAACAACGAACG
>JASKZX010000184.1 GCA_030147435.1 Savagea sp.
AAAAAGAACAACAAAAAATAGGTGAGTTTTTCAAAACGTTAGATGAAAAGATTGAAGCGGAAGAGAAGAAGTTAGAGAAGTTGAAGAAGATGAAGGAAGCGTTTTTAGAGGAAATGTTCGTGTAGAAAGGAGTTTGGGTATGGCGCAGCGGGAGAAGTTTGTGTCAGAGAAAGAGTTTCAAGATCGTTTTGTGAAGAAGTTAGAAGAATTTCGTTGGAAGGCGCTCGATTCGTTAGATGGGACGAAGCAGAAGGTGACGGTCGATACACTCATTGAGCATTGGCGTGGGGAGTTGAATCGTCTGAATGCGGATGTGTTAGAAGGTGTTCCTTTAACGGACGGAGAGTTCGACCAAGTGTTAATGAAAGTCAATCAAATTGATAATAGTTATGAAGCGGCAAAGTTACTAGCGATGGAGCAGTCGACCGGTAAGATTGACGGGATTTATCGAGATCCTCATCCAAATGTGACGCGTGAACAAATTACGTTAACGATTTTTAAAAAAGCGCATGTCGGTGGGGGAGAGTCTAGTTATCATATCGCTCGTGAAGTGGAGTCGAAATATGGGAATCGTTTTGATCTCGTGTTACTCATCAATGGTTTGCCTCTTATTAATATCGAGCAAAAGCGAAGTGATAAGTCGTTAGAAGAAGCGTTTCGTCAGTTTGAGCGTTATTACAGAGAAGGAGAGTTCGTCAATAATTTCATGGCGTTTTCTCAAATGATGGTCATTACTTCTGAAGTAGCGACACGCTATTTTGCGACACCGAAGTCGTTGAACGATTTCAATGAAAGTTTCGTTTTCCATTGGTCAGACCGGCAAAATAAGCCGGTGAACCATTGGGAAGATATTATTGAGCAATTTCTTATGATTCCGAGGGCGCACCAAATGGTAGGCGATTATTTAGTGATAGAAGAAGCGAAAAATGAAGAGAATCGCCGTCATATGTTGTTGCGTCCGTATCAAGTACACGCTCTTCAAGCGATTGAAGGTGCAGCGCTCGGATTAGATAATAAAGATGGCATTCCACACGGTGGCTACGTCTGGCATACGACTGGTTCTGGAAAGACGATTACGAGCTTTAAAACGGCGCTCTTTTTATCAACGAAAGTCGGATTTGATAAAGTTGTCTTTTTAGTTGACCGAAAAGAACTAGATAGTAGAACGAGTGAAAGTTTTAAGGCGTACGCAGCGTATGAAGCGGTTACTGTCGATGATACGAAGCATACGTATCAGTTAAAGAAACAATTAATGTCTGCTCAGCGTGGGATTGTCGTGACGACGACGTTCAAGTTAAATAACTTAGTGAAAGAGTTATTTGAACAACAAGACGATCGTTTATCAGATAAACGTTTCGTTTTCATTATTGATGAAGCTCATCGAACGACGATGGGAGAAATGATGGTGACCATTCGTGAATATTTCCGGAAAAATGGTTTGTTTTACGGTTTTACCGGTACTCCTCTTTTCGATGAAAATAAAGCGAGCGGAATGATCAATGAGCGTAGTGAAGTAATCGATACGACAGAGAAGTTGTTCGGCCCTCTTTTACATCAATATACGATTGATGAAGCGATTGCTGATGGGAACGTTCTCGGTTTTCATGTCGATTACATTAATACAGGGGAATTTGAAGGTTACGAAGCTTTACGCGAACAAATCGTCGACCAGATGCAAGAAGATGAACCGGATACACCGAGACGTCTCCTAGAACGAAAAGTGTACGAATGGTCAGAATTAGAAGTTGAAAAAGAAGCGAAAAAGAGAAAGTTACTCGTCTATCATGATGAAACACATATTCCTCGAGTCGTTGAAGAAATTTTAACGAACTGGGAACACCAATCGCAAAACCGCTTTTTCAATGCGATTTTAACAGTTGCTTACAAAGAACGAGTCATTGCTTATTATAAAGAGTTTCAACGTCAGTTAGCAGAACATGAAAATCCTATTCATGTAGCGATGACGTTTAGTTTTGGAACGAGTGATGAACGTGACCGAGTAGACCCGAGCATTATTCAATCGATGTTTCAAGATTATGCAGCATTTACAGGCATTGAATATATTGCAGGCGATCAGCGAAATGGTGAAGATGCATATTATGATGATTTAGTTGAACGTGCAACGCGCGGTGGAAGTGGTCGAAACCCTAAAAATATTGATCTCGTTATCGTAGCGAATCAATTACTGACAGGGTATGACTCGAAGTATATTAATACGCTTTATGTCGACCGAACATTAGAATTGCAAGGGTTGATTCAAGCGTATTCGCGAACGAATCGATTGTTAGGAAAGCAAAAAGAGTTCGGTTCTATCGTCAACTTCCAATACCCTCGAATAACAGAATCGATGGTAAACGAAGCACTGAAACTGTACGGAAGTGGAGGTACAAATAGTAAAGCAATCGTCGCTCCCTATGAAGAGACTGTTGAACAATTTACACAAAAGTCTCAAGCGGTTCTCGATGTTTTAACAGACCCTTCAGCATGGCAAGCTTTAGAAAGTAATGAAGAAGAAAAAGAACAGTTCGTCCAAGCGTTTAAAGAAGCGAATGCGACACTAAATACGTTACAACAATATTATGAGTTTGATTGGGATGACGAACAGTTCGGAGTGACTGAACATGAATGGATGAAATATGTTGGAGCGTATCAAAACTTAACGAGAGATGACGTAGGAGAAGAAGAGGAAGAAGTTCCTATCATGCCTTTAAGTAAGACACGTTTAGTCGGTACACAACGAATTGACGCAAATTACATTTTACAGTTGATCGGTGATAAAGCAGTAGACTCTTCTGAAGGTATACAAACAGTAGATAATGACACATTGGACCTCATTTATCAACATATTGAAGAGCTTAGTACGATGGGGCATTACGAACAAGCAGAATTATTGAAGCGATTTGTTCATGAAGAAGTAGAACCAGGTCATCTTTCAACAGAAGAAAATATTGACGTCGCGTATCATCGTTGGAAAGAGAATGAACGTAAAGAAGTGATTTATGAAGTATCGAAAGAGTGGGGAATTGACGCATTCGTTTTTGAAAAGTCAGTAAATGCTTATTCTACAGCTCACCCTGAAGATATTCCTTTCGTAGATGATATTGCAAAGAGTGTCGATATTACTGCTATTGAAGAGCCGAAGGGCGGTAGTTTATTAGAGCATAATATTGCACTTTCTAACGAATTGCCGAAACTTATTCCAAAAATTAAAAGGAAATTTCAATAATAGAGGCACTCCTGAAAAAGGAGTGTCTTTTCTTTTGAAAAGAGAGCGAACGAATAGATTTTGTATCGTTAAAGCTTTACAATAAGAACAATTCAATAAGAAAGTAGGCATTTACATGGAAACTATTACGAGTGAGTTAGATA
>JASKZX010000132.1 GCA_030147435.1 Savagea sp.
TCGATCGCCGAGGGTGGAAGAAATTTGATTTTAATCGACCGCTTCCAAAACCGATCAGTGCGAATCCGATTTTTGCCTTCGTAAAAGAGAAAGAGAGTCGTTCAGAAGAGTAAGTGGACGATAAAAAGCGTAAACCATTTACAAATTTATGAAAGTTCGGTATAATGATAGCGAATAATAATATAAGATTCATCTTCGGGGCAGGGTGTAATTCCCGACCGGCGGTATTCATACGAGGAAGTATGTTAGCCCGCGAGCGCAAGCTGATTATGGTGAGAGTCCATAGCCGACAGTAAAGTCTGGATGGGAGAAGGTGGAGGTTCGCTATGTTGAAAAATGAAGTAAACATACGCTTTTTAAACGTGCCTTCAATCCCCTTTTAGCGCCGAGCTAGAAGGGGTTTTTTATGTCATAAGCGAACACTTTCCCTTTTTTGAAGTGAATCTCAAAAAGGAGAACAACAAATGAATAGTAAAAAATTACGTCGATTAATTTTAGTCGCTGTACTCGGAAGTATTGCAACAGTTTTAATGAAGCTCAACTTTCCGCTACCGGTGTTACCACCATTTTTAAAAATTGATTTTGGTGAAATTCCAGCGCTCATCGCTGTGATGACGATGGGGCCGATTGCAGGAATTGGAGTAGAGTTTATTAAAAACTTATTATATTGGATTTTATCAGGAAGCCCGACAGGTGTTCCGGTTGGTGAAATTGCAAACTTTACGACAGGACTATTATTCATTTTACCGGTGTATTATATTTTTAACCGTGTAAAAACGAAAAAGGGATTGCTTGCAGGTTTATTTACAGGAACGATGTTAATGGCGATCGGTATGAGTGTTTTAAATTATCTCGTCTTTTTACCGATGTATACGTACTTTTTAGGAATGGATGCACTCATAGGTCCTGAATTATATGCATTTATCGTGAAAGGAATTTTACCGTTTAATTTATTAAAAGGTCTTATTTTAACACTCATTATGTATTCACTCTACCGTATGATTCAACCGTGGATTTTGCGTCAGCAACATGAGTTGAGTTTGTAATGAATATGTAACTGATCAATACATGAACGACACAAAAAAGAACAAGTATTTCACTTGTTCTTTTTTTACCGTTCGTAAGTTGAACGAAATTATTCGAATTTTAATGGGTCGCCTTCGAATGGTTCATCCGCGATTTTAATCGAATCTGTCGGGCAACCATCGTAAGCATCTTCTAAGTCTTCCATGAATTCTTCAGGAATTTCTGTATCACCCATATTGTCATCTAAGATTGAAAAAGCAATACCTTCTTCATCGTAGTCGTAAATATCAGGTGCTGCCGCTCCACATGCTCCGCATGCGATACATGTGTCTTGGTCAACAATCGTATATTTTGACATGTTTTAACTCTCCTCTTTTCTTCCACTTCAAAAATATCTATTTCTTCTCTATTCTAGAACGACTGTATCGTTTTTTCAACATAAAAACTTCGGAAAGCGAGGAATGACGATGAATTTCTCAACAATTGTTTTACAAATTTTTGACAAGTACGATGGGGAGCGCGGACGAAATGCTCCTTTTTATGTATTACAAGGTAAACGTTCCGGTCAAGCATTACAAGATGCATCTTACTATTCATTGTTTTCTTATTATCATTTATTACCTGACCTTCATCTAGCTGCATATGAGCAAATCATCGAACAATTACTCGAAAATAAATGGATCATCGTAGAAAATGAACGTGTACAAGTAACAGATAGAGGGAAAGAACAATTAAAAAAAGTAGAACCTTTATCATTCGATGGATGGACATTTCGAGGGAGGGAACAAATCTTTTTTGAGCGCGTCTTATTACTTGTGCAAACCGCCTCTTATATGAAAGAAAACGTGCAACGTTTCGAGCCAATTGTACGAGATATTACGATCCAACAAGAAGTGCGTCAAATTTATCGCCGTTATCCGATGCACGAAGAGAAGTATCGTCATCAATTGCGCGATGAATTATTCGATTTACTTTCTCCGTGTTCAGAAATTTATCAATATTTATTTACGTACAAGTTGACGGGATATGACCGATTCGGCTGGACGTGGACACAGCTCAGTCGTACTTTGAAGCAATCACAAGAAACGTTATATTTAATTTGGTTATCGGGACTACATCAAATGTTGCATGAAATTGATGAAAAAAAGCATTTCATTTTAACTGCTTTGACAGAAGGAGTGTTCCAACAGCTCGCTGTCACTGCATCGGCTGCACGTACGTATCGTTATTATCAAAAAGGGTATACAAAAGAAGAGATTGCCTATATTCGTCAATTAAAAGAAAGTACGATCGATGACCATTTCGTTGAATTTGCTCATTATTTGCCCGAGTTTTCGATTACTCCTTTCGTTCAAGAAGAGCATATTCGAGAAGTTGAAGAAGTGTTAAAAGAAGAGCGAACGATGCGACTACGTGTTTTAAAAGAGAGACTACCGCATCTTACGTATTTTCAAATTCGTCTTATTTTAGGACAGCAACAAAAGGAGCGAGCGACATGGAACGTTTATTAAAACAAATTTACGGCTATGAAACATTCAAGGATGGTCAACGAGAAGTCATTCAAGAAGTCGTTAAAGGAAAAGATGTTCTTGCGCTTTTTCCGACCGGTTATGGAAAGTCGCTCTGTTATGAATTACCGACGTATGTCCATCAACAGACGACAATCATCGTCTCTCCATTGCTCGCTTTAATGGAAGACCAAGTGATGCGGATGAAAATGCGAGGAGAAAAGTCAGTAGTCGCGCTTAATTCTTTTTTAACGTATCGAGAAAAGCAACAAGTGTTACAACGCCTTTCTCACTATCGCTTTATTTTTTTAGCGCCGGAAATGTTATTAAGAGAAGAAGTTGTTCAGGCGCTTCAAAAAGTAAAAGTCGGTTTAGTTGCTATCGATGAAGCGCATTGTATTTCCGAGTGGGGCTTTGATTTCCGACCGGAATATTTGAAATTGGGAGAAGTAGTCAAAAAAATAGGAAGTCCACCGATAATAGCATTGACTGCGACTGCAAATGAACGAGTCGTCGACGATATTCGTCATTATTTACAGATGGAACAACCTTATATTTATCGACACTCTTTCGATCGACCGAATATTTATTACCGTATAGAAAGTTATTCTACACGTGTTGAAAAAGAAGAGAGGCTCATTCAGCTCGTTTTAACGACAGCAGCTCCAGGGATTGTTTATATGTCGTCTCGTCAAAAAACAGAAGAAGTCGCTGAGCAGCTCCAACGACTAGGTATTCGAGCAGAAGCGTACCATGCGGGAAAAAGCTCTTTAGAAAGAATGTACATTTATGAACAATATATGCGTGATGATATTGAGTGGGTCATTGCAACGACAGCATTTGGTATGGGGATTGATAAGCCGAATATTCGTCACGTTATTCATGAACAATTACCTCTATCGATCGTTTCTTATGTCCAAGAAGTCGGTCGGGCAGGTCGTGACGGTGAGCAAGCAATCGCGACATTACTATTTACTCCAAAAGATGTAGAACGCGCGCAATTTTTAACGACTTCTCATTTGCCGACGAAAAACGAAATTCGTCAATATTTGCAGCGAGAACGAGTCGTCGAGCAATGGCCGGAAGAAAAGAAGGAGTTGCTAGCGACTTATCAATCGCTTTATTTTGGAGAGGAAGAAGTAATTGTTGATGCAATCGAACGTTTAAATGAATTAAAATTAACAGACTTACAACAAATGTATGCGTTCGTCTATCATACAGGTTGCTATCGTGAACAATTGTTGTCATTTTTTGATGAAGTATTGAGCACTCGTCCGGCCTATTGTTGTAAGAACTGTCATGAAGATTTTCTTTTACTTAGAAAAAAAGAACAGTTTCATGAACGTCGTATTGAAGAAGGTTGGAAGAAACGTCTGAGAACCTTATTAGATTAATATTTTTTGTTTACAATTGACAAGAAGTTCGTCATAATGAAAGCAGTAGTATATTGTGTGAGGAGAATCAAACATGAAAAAAGATGATTATCAAAACGATTTTAAAGAAAATCGTCAAGAAATCAATTTAGATGACAATGAAGAACTTCCTTCACGTAGTCAAAAACGGAAAGAGAAGAAAAAACTTCAACCGAAGAAAAAGAAACACTCTATGATCAACACATTTCTCGTCATATTAACATTCATCCCGATTCTCATCATCGGTACAATTATTATCGACTTTTACATGTTTAAACAAAATAATGAACATGCCATTGTCGATGAAAAAGAAAATACAGAAGATAGTGTAGTTGCTGTAGAAAAACCTAAAGATGATGAAAAAGAAAAAGCAGATGAAAAAGAGAAATCTGATGATCAAAAGAAAGAAAGCGATAAAAATAAAGAAGATTCTGTTGTGATTGATGTCAACCCTGATCCAACACCGGTCCCAAAACCAGATACGAAAGAAGAGCCGAA
>JASKZX010000138.1 GCA_030147435.1 Savagea sp.
ATATACGTCACGAGTGGAGCTAAAACGAGCAATTGACTAATAACGAACAACCACCCACTTTTCCAAATAGGCGAATCAACACGTAAAGCGTCGTTTGCTCCTTGACGCATCCATAACAAATTTTTCATTTCATCTCCTCCTTTTGCTTTCTTTCCCCTTTCTATTCAAAAGTAGTCTCTAAACAAAAAGCTTAGCAACAAATTCCGTTGCTAAGCTTTTTCTCTTATTTATTCTCTTTTTTCTCTTCTTTTTCTTTCGGGTCTACAAATAAAGAAATGACTTCTTTATCTGCTTCTTTAAACGGTACTTTTTCGACATAATCACCATAGACGATGATCCGGTCTGAACCATCTGATGAATAACAACTTACGAGTGTCATCGTACGTTTCCCTGGAATATCATCAATCACATCGAGACGTTCCGGCATAACGACTTCATTACTCGTCATTTCATACGTATAAATGTACTCTTTATCTGTAATATACATTTTGTCTCCAGGTTCAATATTCCGAATCGGTGCAAATAAAATTGTCGGATTAAACGCATTATGGCCTGCAAGCGTATAATTGCCTTCTCCCATTTCTTGCCCTTTTTTCATCGTTCCTGCACCTTGTAACATATTTTCGTGAGTAGAACCGATAAAAATAGGCAAATGGAGGTCAACAGATGGTATCGCTATCGCTCCAATGACACGTGATTCATCAATCTCTCCGTGTACTTCTTCAATTTTTAAATAACGCGCATCCGAAAAATCAAACAAATCATCGTCTTCTTCAAGACGTGCTTTATTTTCTTTCATTTGCTCTGCATCAATTTGCTTCAATTGATCTTCGACTTGTTTCAATGCTTTTGGCGTTGCATACCATTGGTCATAAGCGAACTTCCCTAAAATCGCAACACCGATCACAATTAAAACGATCCCTATCCAACGTTTCATGACGTCTCCTACCTTCTCTTTTCTTTTACGTGTTGATTATAACAAGTTTTGAGACGTATCAAAAGAAGAAGAGGTTACATAATGATCAACATTTACTCCGTACGTGCGTGCAGCATAATAACTCATCAATTGAAAGGGAATAATCGATACAATTGGCATTAATAATGGATGTACATCGGGTAAAATAAATGCATCATTTTTCTTTTTCGTCGATTGAGAAGAAATATACATCACTTTTGCCCCTTTTTCTACTAATGCTTCGCCATTTGCACGAATAAATGTATCTCGCGAAGGATGTGTCGTTAACACAAAAATTGGCATCCCTTGTTCAACGAGTGTACGCGGTCCGTAACATAACTCTCCACTTGCATATCCTTCCGCATGAACGAGCGTTAACTCTTTCAACATAAGTGCTGCTTTTTTTGCAACCGCATAATCTAAACTACTACCGACAATAAATGTATGTTGCTGACGGATAAATAAAGAAGCAAGTTCATTTAACGGATGTTTTTTCTGCATCGTTTGAAACATCGCTTGTGAACACATCGCAAACTGTTTCGGTACATTCAAACGTAACCCGGCCGACTTCTGTTCTGCCAGTGCAGCTGCTAACATAAAGGTTAGAGCGATACTCGCTGTATATGTTTTTGTCATTGTTGATGCGTATTCAATCCCTGTATCCGTCGATAAAAAATAATCCGCATCATGTAATGCATGTTTCTTTTCTTCATTCGTTAACACAATTGTCGGATATTTCTCTTTTTTTAATCGTTGCAATAAAGAGACACTGAGGTTTGCTTGTTCATTCGGTGCAATTATTAAAAAAACTGCTCCGTCTTCAACAAATGGATCTTCATAATAAAATTCTGTCGTTCGCCATACGTCGACAGGTAATTTAGCGAATTGCTCAAATTGACGTTTCGCTACGAGCCCGACGTAATAACTTGAGCGTGAGGCGACGATATAAAGTTTTTCTGCACGTTTCAACGACTCTATTAAGGGAGAAGAAAACTGAGCACTTCCGTCACTTCCTGTAAACTTACGAATTAAATGACAAAGAATACTCGGTTGTTCATGAATGTATTGAAACATCCGGTCTTCTGTCGCTTCTAAATGTTTCGCAGGAAACGTCCCTTTCCGCTCTTGAATATAATGAGGGATTTCTTCTGCTTCAAATGTTTGAACGACATACGTATCCCGTTGAATATGGATCATCGATTCGTCTGATAACGTGACAATCTCCTCCATCTCTTGAGGGATCATTTGAAACTCTGTAGAAATGATAGCTTCATCTTTTCCTTTACCGAAAAAAACAGGTAATTGTTTTTGCGCAACGAACAATTCTTCTTCTTTTTCACGGTCTAAAAGAAATAAAACGAATGTCCCTTCAAGTTGTTGAAGCAAATGACAAAAAACACGTGTAGTGGATCCCTCATTACTATGATTTTCTATCCATTGTGCAAGTTGCTCTTCTTCTGTTCGAATCCCATCATTTAATTGAAGCTGCTCTACATTTTCAATGTTTCCTTTCATCAACAATAAAAAACGACCACTCTGACTCGTCGTGACTTGCTCTTCATTTTGTATGAAACGTGCAACACTCACTTGGTATGCTCTTTCACGATCTGCTGCAACGTCATATTTATGTTGAATCGCTTTAAATTCATTTTGATTGTGAGCGATTTTTATTTGATCATATTGAGGAATCGCTACATCTAAATTGAGACACTCTTCCTCTTTATTATTTTTTAATGCATTCGATAATAAATATTTTGCGCGCTTTAAATGTCCAATATAACCGACTAATGTACTCATTCATCACCGTCTCCTTTATTGATCCTTACTTTTCTTGTCCCCTTTCCTTCTCAGTCACAAACCTTTTTTGTAAATATTATTCATTTCAAAGAACTTCATTGACCCACTCGAAAGAACATTGTATGATAAAAACACTTTTATGAAAGGAGTGGTTCGATGAAACAGTCCTTACCACCAAAGGTATATGACGCACTGCAAGATGCTCTCGATGAGTTGCACCGTGAACAATTGCTAAATACGACACAACTCCAACAAGCAAAAAGCTATTATAAGAAAAACAAAACACTTTCTCCGATTACTGCTTTACTATCGATTAGCGCGATTTTGATCGGAATTGGACTCATCGCACTCATTTCAAGTTTTTGGGCGACATTTACACCGAACATGAAATTTCTCGTTTTATGGGGTGGAACCGCACTACTTTTCACCGCTGCGTTCTTCTTAGAACGACGAAGCGTAAAAGCAGGAAGAAGTTTATATTACGCTGGAAGCTTAGCATTCGGAGCGAGCGTATTTTTACTTACCTCGATGTTTCTTCCCGAATATACAACGAGCGCTTCCTTTTTAACGATTGTCGGATTATTGCCACTCATCTACTTTTTACAAGACCGACTACTACTCGGTGGGGCATTTCTTACGATGATTTTCACTTCCTTTAGTTTTTGGTCAACGAATGCAATGAGTGAAGGGCTCATCGGTTTACTATTAACTAGTATTCTTATCGGCATTCACGAATATTCGAAACGACCGAATACACTTCTTTACTCGTTAGAAATTATCGCTCTTGCGGTCTGGTTTAACGTCTTATTTATGACACTAGATGTTCCGGCTGTTTTCCAAGCGCTATTTTTCATTTTATTTAGTATCGGGCTTTTATATTTACAAGCAGAGCGTTACAAAGCTTGGACTCCTTGGATGGCGACACTCATTTTAGCTTTTGCAGGACTCAGCTTAACATTTCCTGAAACGTGGGAAAATGGCTTTAT
>JASKZX010000139.1 GCA_030147435.1 Savagea sp.
ATATAAAGGTGCGCTCACTGTATAGTCTTTTTTCTCTAGGAATCGCCCGAGCATGCGCACATCGGCTGTCGTTCCTGTAAATCCATGTAACAATAATACCGCCCGTGGTCCTCGCTCAAAGTAAAATGGCTTCGGTTGGACGACTTTTAATGCTGCCATTTATTTTCCCCCTTTTCTTCATTTTAACACATCTAAGGGAGAAACCTCCTTGAAGCGAATTTACTCTTTGTTTCTTTTTACGAATGAAAGTCCGAAAAGTTTCACGTGAAAGAAAAAAGCTGGCAAAAAAGTATTTGCCAGCTTTTTCATCCATCATTTAGTTAAAACTTCATCACTGCTAGTGTTAAAACGAAAAACAATACGGCTAACACAATTGTTACTCGGTGTAAGACGAGCTCTAATCCGCGCGCTTTTTGTTTACCGAAAAGTTGCTCAGCACCACCTGAAACGGCTCCGATACCTGCACTTTGACCCGGCTGTAATAAAACCGCTGCGATTAATGCGACTGCTGTAATTAATAATAAAACCATTAAAATTGATTTCATCGTTTATTCCACCTCCCGTACCCATTACACAATATATCTATTTTAACAAAAAGAACTTCAAGTAACAACTGTTTCTAAAAACAGCGCAACTTAATTTTTCTCATCTTTTAGCAAATGAAAAAAGAGAGCGGAATCGCTCTCTTTTTATTATTTTTCGATGTTATAAAATGCATCCATTCCGTCATAAGTAGCAACATTTCCGAGTTCATCTTCAATACGAAGTAACTGGTTATATTTCGCTACACGATCTGTACGTGACGGTGCACCTGTTTTAATTTGACCTGCATTTGTCGCAACTGCGATATCTGCAATTGTCGTATCTTCTGATTCACCTGAACGGTGTGAAATAACTGCTGTATATCCTGCACGTTTTGCCATTTCGATCGCATCGAATGTTTCTGTTAACGTACCGATTTGGTTCACTTTAATTAAGATCGAGTTACTAATACCGCGCTCAATACCGTATGCGAGTTTTTCTGTATTCGTTACGAATAAGTCATCTCCTACGAGTTGAACTTTATCCCCGAGACGCTCTGTTAAAAGCTTGTGACCTTCCCAATCTTCTTCATCTAAGCCGTCTTCGATTGAAACAATCGGATATTTTTCGCACATATCTGCATACCAGTTGACCATTTCTTCTGCCGTGTAAACGACACCTTCACCTGATAAGTGGTATTTACCATCTTCTGCGTTATAAAACTCCGAGCTTGCTGCGTCCATCGCTAAACGAACTTCTTCGCCTGGTTTATATCCTGCACGTTCGATCGCTTCGATGATCGTTTGAAGCGCTTCTTCGTTCGATTTTAAGTTCGGAGCAAATCCACCTTCATCACCGACAGCTGTATTTAACCCTTTTTCTTGAAGAACTGCTTTTAATGAGTGGAACACTTCTGCACCGACTTGTAAACTTTCACGGAATGTTTTCGCACCGACTGGCATGACCATGAATTCTTGAATGTCTACGTTGTTATCTGCGTGCTCTCCACCGTTTAAAATGTTCATCATCGGTACTGGGAGTTGTTTTGCGTTCACGCCACCTAAATATTGATAAAGTGGAACGTTTAAGTAGTTTGCAGCTGCGCGTGCAACAGCAATTGACACACCTAAGATTGCGTTTGCTCCGAGTTTTCCTTTGTTTTTCGTACCGTCAAGTGCAATTAACGCTTCGTCAATTTTCACTTGCTCTAACACGGTAAATTTCCCAACGAGTGCTTCACTCATTACAGTATTTACGTTTTCTACCGCTTGTAACACACCTTTTCCTAAGTAGCGGTCTTTGTCACCATCGCGAAGTTCCACAGCTTCGTGTGCACCTGTTGATGCTCCTGAAGGAACGATTGCGCGGCCAAATGCACCACTTTCTGTACGTACTTCTACTTCTACTGTTGGATTTGCACGTGAGTCTAATACTTCGCGTGCGAGGATATGTTGAATCTTCGGCATTATTTATTCTCTCCCTTAATTAATGTTGTTCCTGTCATTTCTACAGGTTGTTCTAAACCGAGTAATTGTAACATCGTCGGCGCAAGATCGGCTAAAATTCCATCATCGCGTAACGACAAGTTTTCTTTCGTAATGATGAGTGGCACAGGATTCGTCGTATGTGCAGTCATCGGTTTCCCTTCATCTGTCACCATAACGTCTGCGTTTCCGTGGTCGGCTGTAATAATTGCGACACCGTCTTTTTCAAGCAACGCTTCCACAACGCGTCCGAGTTGTGTATCGACTGTTTCAACCGCTTGAATCGTCGGCTCTAACATTCCACTATGACCGACCATATCAGGATTTGCGTAGTTTAAAATGATCGCATCTTGACGATCGTTACGAATTTCATCGAGTAACGCTTCCGTCACTTCTGGTGCGCTCATTTCTGGTTGTAAGTCATATGTTGCGACTTTCGGTGAGTGAATGAGAATACGTGTTTCTCCTTCGAACTCATCTTCTTTACGCCCGCTTAAGAAAAATGTCACGTGTGGATATTTTTCTGTTTCCGCGATACGTAATTGACGGAGTCCTGCATCTGCTAACACTTCACCAAGTGTGTTTTTTAAGTTTTCACTTTCAAACACGACGTCGGATACGACTTCATCGCTATAGTGTGTAAATGATACGTACGGAGACTGTTTAAAGTCTTTCG
>JASKZX010000159.1 GCA_030147435.1 Savagea sp.
TCGAAAGTGCCTTTTTGACAAGCCGTTTTTTCTTTTTATAATGAAAGTAAATACTACGAGAAAGCGAGAAAGGAAGAATAAGATGGAGAAAGTTCTTCAACATATGAAAGAACATTGGCGCTCTTATCTTCCTCTCGTACTTGCTCTTTTCGGTTTAGTCATTTACTTCCTACTGTTTCATCAAGGAAAAGAAGCACCCGTTTTTACATATGAACAATCTTATGAAGAAATGCCACATGATCCACTTGCATCAGAGTCGACACAAGATGCTTTGACGGAAGAAGATGAAAAAGTTGTCGTCGATGTCAAAGGTGCAGTGAAAGACCCCGGTGTCTATACGATGGAAGAAGGGGATCGTCTCATCGATGCTGTACGTAAAGCAGGAGGTTTAACGAGTGAGGCAAATGATGCTTCGTTAAATTATGCATTACGTTTAGAAGATGAAATGGTCGTTTATGTTCCGACTGAGGGAGAGGAAGTAGATGAAGAATTTTCAGAATCAGCTTCTGACTCATCGAGTGATGTTGTTAATATTAATAAAGCGACAGAAGAAGAGTTGATGACGATTCCAGGTATCGGTCCTGCTAAAGCTGCAGCGATTATAGACCATCGCGAAAAAGAAGGAAAGTTTCAAACGAAAGAAGATATTATGCAAGTGTCGGGAATTGGTGAGAAGACATTTGAAAATATTGCTGACTTAATCGATGTAAAGTGAGGTGAAGAAATGGAACGCGTTACGTGGGAACAGTTTTTTATGGCACAAAGTCATCTACTCGCTGTGCGGAGTACGTGTAACCGTCTGTCAGTCGGTGCGACGATTGTCCGCGATAATCGAATCGTCGCTAGCGGGTACAACGGTTCTGTAACAGGAAGCGCTCACTGTACGGATGTCGGTTGTCACGTCGTCGACAATCACTGTGTACGTACAATTCATGCGGAGATGAATGCATTACTGCAATGTGCAAAATACGGGATTGAAACGCAAGGAGCAAGTATTTATGTGACTCATTTCCCTTGTTTACAATGTACGAAGTCGTTAATTCAAGCAGGTATCGAGCATGTTTATTATGCAGAAGATTATCGAAATGATCCGTTTGCGATTCAGTTGTTCATGGAATCAGGGGTACACGTACAAAAGATTCCTTATGATGAAAGACAATTAGATCCATTACGAGTAGAAAAAATGACACTCATTCAAGAAATGTTAGAAGAACTCGCTCAATCTGAAAACGAAGATTCGCTGAACTCGTATAAAGATAGGGTGGAAGAGTTATTTGGAATTCGTATCGATTGATTCATGATGCGATCGTCGTCGCCTTTATGTTTTTTGTAGTCGAAGGTTCGACGGTCGCTCTTTTTTTCGTTGTTGCGTATAGTCTTTGGTTGTTGTATCGTGTATTATCGTGGTCTTCTTTTTTTCGGCTCGCTTTTGTTATTGGGAGTAGTTTTCTTTTTTTCTCATGGCAAGAGATACCGGAATTACCTTCAGAACAAAAGATCGTTCAAGGAGTGTTTCCGCAAGGGTTTTCGTGGAATGGCGCCTCTTTATCAGGTGTCTTTCAAACGGGAGAAGGTCATCGAGTGTACGTGACGTATTATGCTCGAACTAAAGAAGAAAAAGAAGCATTACAAGAAAAAGAGAGTTTCCAATATGAGTGGCAGTTAAAAGGAGAAGTGACAGATGTAAAACCTCCTGCGCATGAATACGCATTTCATATGGAACGTTATTTACGTCAACTCGGTGCAACGAATGTTTTTCAAGTGAATGAATGGGTGAAAATAAAAAAGCGTCCGACGTATACATACATTTTACAGGCGCAGCGGGAGAAACTGAGAGATTGGATCGATACTGTGTTCCCTCCTGCATTACGTGCAGAAGCATATGCCTTAATGATTGGCGACCGTAGCGAGATGTCAGAAGAAGCAAGGAGAGCTTATGAACGATTAGGAATTACGCATTTATTTGCAATCTCAGGTCTTCACGTCGGAATCGTAACTTTTTTGTTACGCGAGTTGTTACTCCGTTTATTCGTTCGTCATGAAGTAGTTTTTTTATTTTTACTTATGATGTTACCATTATATGCTGTTATAGCAGGTGGGGCTCCTTCTGTATGGCGAGCTGTTTTAATGACGATGATTTTATTAGTCGCTTTACATACGAAGAAAATAAGAGTAGACGACGCATTAGCATTAAGTGCTATCATTTATTTATTATTTATTCCGGAAGCTGTTTATCATATCGGCTTTCAACTATCGTATTTAGCGACGCTGACGATCATTTACAGTCACAGCATATTGCAACAATTTAATAAGCGATGGTTACAAGGGCTCGCGATAACAGTCCTTACACAAATTACGTTATATCCGATTATTTTATATCACTTTTACGAATGGTCACTATCAGCTTTTGTAACGAATATATTTTACGTGCCTCTTTATACGCTCATTATTTTACCGTGGCATTATATCGCTTTATTCGGTTCACTCTTTGTGCCAAAAGTGGTTCAATGGATGATGAAGGTTTATGAAACCATTCGTTTATTCATTGAACAGTGGACTGTACAAGTTGGCAGTTATGTTGAACAAATGTGGGTGCTCGGTCGTCCGAGTATCGTGATTGTTCTTTTTTCTTTTTTGACGATTGGTTATTTTTTATTACGAGTCGAAAAGAAATGGTATGATAAGAAAGGTTGGCTCGTTTTAACGTTGCCATTTCTTTATTTATCAATATCACCATTGTTTGATTTTGAAGGTCGTATTACTTTTTTAGACGTTGGGCAAGGAGATAGTATTGTGATTGAACTTCCTCAACGAAAAGGAGTGTACGTTATTGATACAGGCGGACTTTTACGGTTCGAAGAAGAAAAGTGGCAGAAGAAGAAACGACCTTTTGATATTGGCCGTTCTATCGTGAGTACGTATTTAAAAGGGCGAGGAATCGCTGCGGTTGATGCGTTGATCATTACTCATGCAGATAGTGACCATATGGAAGGGGCATTCGGTCTATTAGAGGAGATCAAGGTACGAGAAATTCACTATTCGAAAGGTAGTGAAGAAAAAGAGTTGATGGAGAAGTTGTTGCAACGCGCAGCGGAGCGAAAGGCTTCTATTTATTCTGCGCATCGCTCGAATGAGTGGCAAGTAGGGGACGTCTCTTTCCGCTATGTGTATCCGGAAAGAGATGCTCCTTACGAAGATAATGACAGCTCTCTCGTCCTTGTTGTTGAAACACCTTTTCGTGAAGTATGGTTAACCGGTGATTTAGAACATGAAGGTGAACGAAAGTTAATGTTCTTAGAAAAAAAGCGACCGCTAAAACCTGTGTTGTTAAAAGTTGGACACCACGGCAGTCGAACGTCTACTTCAGATGAGTTTTTAACTTTTTTACAGCCCGATCTCGCTATTATCAGTGCAGCAGAAAATAGTCGGTACGGTCACCCGCATCATGAAGTTATCGAACGGCTCCAGGACCGTCGTATAAAGATTTATGATACACCGACGTGTCAAACGATTACTTATCATTGGACGAGCCGACGAGAATGGATAAGTTGTTCATCAAAGGAGTAAAAGAAATTGCCAAATGGCAAACGCCGTTGAAAAGCCTAAAAATGTAATGATGCTTGCAAGCAATATGAGACGAATATTGTTCATAATCATTCCCCTTATCAAAATAATAAATGTTAGGAGGTTCAAGTAATGTCGAATGAAAGAGAAAAACGTTCAGTAGCACCGATTTATTTAATCGCAGGACCTGAACAATATATGATCGACGATGCGATTCAACAGATTCAAAAAAAGATAGGTATTGATGCGACAGATACAATAGAATATGACTTAGAGCGAACGCCCGTTGAAGCTGTCATTGAAGAAGCAGACACATTACCGTTTTTTGAAAGTCATAAATGTATAGTCGCTCGACACGCCCACTTCTTAAAAGCACCTGAACGCGGAAAAGAAACGGTAGAACATCATTTAGATGCCGTATATCCTTATTTAGAAAACCCTTCACCGACGGCTGTCGTTATTTTTACAGCTCCTTATGAAAAATTAGATGGGCGTAAAAAAATAACGAAGTGGATGAAGAAATATGCAACAGTCATTGAAGCAAAACCGTTAGAAGGTGCTCAATTAACGAAGTGGATGCAAGAAGAAGCAAAAGAACAACAACTGCAAATTACTCCAGAGTTAATTGAATACTTCATTCATCGGGTAGGAGAAGATTTGTTACAATTATCGACGGAAATGAAAAAAATAGCAACTTACGCAGCAGGAGAACCGGTTACGAAACAAATGATTGACACACTCGTTGTACAAACACCTGAGATGAATGTTTTTGCATTGACAGACGCTTATGTAAAAGGTGATACAGAACAAGCATTGTCGATCTATCATGATTTATTAGCGAATGGGAATGAACCGATCGCATTAAATGCATTAATTGCTGGACAAATTCGTCTCATGTTACATGTGATCACATTGAGTCAAAAGGGTTTTGAACGTTATCAAATTGCAAAGCTATTAAAAGTTCACCATTATCGAGTAAAGCTCGTATTAGATAATCGACATTTACCAGAACCTGTTCGTTTAATGCAAATTTTACATCGTTTAGCGACAATTGATTATCGTTTAAAAACAACTTCGATCAAAAGAGAACATTTACTTGATTTTTTCTTTGCCGAATCAATACAAGCATAAAAAAAGACATTGCATAGGCAATGTCTTTTTTAGGTTTTGACCTATTAACAAGTAAGTGCACTCACTTGTTACGCTTGTTTCATAAGACGTGATTTTTCACGTGACGCTTTGTTTTTATGGATAAGACCTTGTCCTACCGCTTTGTCTAAACGACGTACTGCTTCTACGATAAGCTCTTCTTTGTTTGCAGCGTCTGCTTCGATAGCTTCGCGTGCAGAACGAACAGCTAAACGCATTGCAACTTTTTTCTCGCGGTTAAGCTTTGTTGCTTTTTCTGTTTGGCGTACACGTTTAATAGCACCTTTGATTGTTGGCATTCAATTCACCTCCAAGTAAATGAAATGGAGCATCTTAAAATACTCTAACTCTTTTATTGTAATACGTATTTAACTTTACAACAAGCATCATTTTAACAAAGAACAAAAGACATTGCAATGATAACACAAAAAAGACATAGTAAACGTTCACCTTGTCGTTTGAAGAAGATTGAAGTAAGGTATAATCACTGTTATAATGGCTTGTAGCAAAAATAGGAGTGAAGCGAAACGATGAATAATCAATCAAGATTGGAACGCCAAAAAAACATTCGAAATTTTTCAATCATTGCTCATATTGACCATGGGAAGTCAACATTAGCCGATCGTATTTTAGAAAAGACAGGGGCATTGACTGCTCGTGAAATGGAAGATCGAACACTCGACTCTATGGATTTAGAGCAAGAGCGAGGAATTACGATTAAGTTAAATGCTGTACAGTTAGAATATACAGCAAAAGATGGAGAGACGTATACTTTCCATTTAATTGATACACCGGGACACGTCGACTTTACATATGAAGTATCGCGTAGTCTTGCTGCTTGTGAAGGTGCTATTTTAGTCGTTGATGCTGCACAAGGAGTAGAAGCACAAACGCTAGCGAACGTCTATCTTGCATTAGATAACGATTTGGAAATTTTACCCGTCGTTAATAAAATCGACTTGCCAGCTGCAGACCCAGAACGTGTAAAGGCAGAAGTAGAAGAAGTCATCGGGTTAGATACATCGAATGCTGTTCACGCTTCTGCAAAAGCAGGTATCGGCATTGAAGATATTTTAGAACAAATTGTAGAAGAAGTACCTGCGCCAGAAGGTGATCCTGAAGCACCATTAAAAGCGCTTATTTTCGACTCTCACTATGACCCGTATAAAGGAGTCATCGTTTATTTACGTGTCGTCGATGGAACTGTAAAACCAGGTGATATGATCCGTATGATGGCGACAGGTAAAGAATTTGAAGTTCTAGAAGTCGGTGTCTTTACTCCAGGAGAAACGCCACGTGAAGAATTAACTGTAGGGGATGTTGGTTATTTATCAGCATCGATTAAAAATGTAGCAGATACACGTGTTGGAGATACGATTACATTAGCGAATAATCCAGTAGAAGAACCACTTCCAGGATATCGCCGAATGAACCCGATGGTTTTCTGTGGACTTTACCCGATCGATACATCAAAATACAATGATTTACGTGAAGCATTAGAGAAGTTAGAGTTAAACGACTCTGCTTTAGAATATGAACCAGAAACGTCACAAGCTTTAGGGTTCGGTTACCGATGCGGATTCTTAGGTTTACTTCATATGGAGATTGTACAAGAACGTATCGAGCGTGAATTTGGTATTGACCTTATTACGACAGCACCGAGCGTTATTTATAATGTTGTAACGACAGACGGTGAAGAAGTGCGTGTCGACAACCCATCATTCATGCCAGACCAAACAGTCATTGAACATGTAGAAGAACCTTACGTAAAAGCAGCGGTCATGGTACCGGAAGAATATATCGGTCCTGTGATGGAGTTATGCCAAGATAAACGAGGCAACTTCATTACGATGGATTATTTAGACGATACTCGTGTCAATGTCATTTATGAATTACCGTTAGCAGAAATTGTTTATGACTTTTTCGATCAGTTAAAGTCACGCACAAAAGGTTATGCATCACTCGATTATGAAATTATCGGTTACCGCCCATCGAAACTTGTGAAAATGGACATTTTATTAAATGGTGAAAAAGTAGACGCATTAAGCTTTATCGTTCATAACGATTTCAGTTATGAGCGTGGAAAAGCGATCGTTGAAAAGTTAAAAGATTTAATTCCACGTCAACAATTCGAAGTTCCTGTACAAGCAGCGGTTGGTCATAAAATCGTTGCCCGTTCAACGATTAAATCAATCGGTAAAAACGTTCTTGCGAAATGTTACGGTGGAGATATTTCACGTAAGCGTAAACTTCTTGAAAAGCAAAAAGAAGGTAAGAAACGAATGAAACAAGTAGGATCTGTCGAAATCCCACAAGAAGCATTTATGGCTGTCCTTCAAATGGACGATGAAAACTAATCATATATTATAAAAAAGTACAATATACTGTAAAAGTCTTGACAGAATATGTAGAAAACGATATATTATGAGTAACTTTTCAATCGAATAGTCCTTATCAAGAGCAAGCGAGGCATCTGGGCCTGTGACCTTGCGGCAACCATCCAAATATTATTTGGAACGGTGCCCCTTCCAGCGAGTGATCGAAAGATGAGGGAGATGGATATGTAACGATATAACCTCTCCTACTTTTAGTAGGGGAGGTTTTTTATACCTCACTTGATGGACCGTATTGAAAAGAATACATCAATCGAGGAGAATGATTATGGTATCAGTTCAAGAGTATCATCCGTATAAACGTGTATTAGGGCATCGAGATGCAGAGAAGCAAGAGACTTATTTAGAGAAAATGAAGCGCTTAGATGTAATGATCGCATTTTTTGCTTCAGGAAAATCTCAACAAGTTGTCGGACGTCCTGCAAAAGAGTTGTACGAGCAGTTTTTAGAAGGGCGTCCTTTATTAAAAACGCAAGCGACGGACGGAGAACATATACATTTTGTTACATCGTCTATTGAACAAGTTGTATTTTACCCAGCAGGTGTAAAATACGCATAAATCGAACGTTGAACATTTGAAGTTTGAGTCATTTAT
>JASKZX010000169.1 GCA_030147435.1 Savagea sp.
ATACTCGCTCCGAGTGAAACGAGCCCGAGAACAAAAAGAGTAATACTTCCACCGAAAACTGATAAGACGAAGGCTGCGATTGAACTTGCGAGTAAAATACCAGCTGTTACACTGACGAGCCCTAAAATCGCATGACTTGCAAAAAGAAATCCTAGACTAAGTACGATTAACAATAAACCGTATCGTTTTTTCTTCATCGTTAAAGCAAAAACGAAGCCAATACTAGCGATCGAAAGCAATAAAGCAATGACGATTGGTTCTGTCATCCATTCAATCCACGAATTCATCTTTCGTCCTCCTCTCTCCTTCTTTTACGTTTCATTATACGAAAAGTTTCAACTTTTATTTTTTTCTAAAAAAAATCGAGAGACCTTTCAAAGGGCCTCTCGAACAATGTCCGACACATGTATAGTAATATAAATGTATCTTATTCTAAATTAGCGACGTTTACGGTTACGACGTTGCGCTTCCTCAGACTTTTTCTTACGGCGAACGCTTGGTTTGTCATAGTATTCACGTTTTCTCGCTTCGCGAATTGTTCCACTTTTCGAAACATTGCGACGGAAGCGGCGAAGTGCGTCTTCTAATGACTCGTCCTTACGAACTTTAGTTTTCGTCATATTTCCTGTCCCTCCCTCTGAACACATTCGAAACATGACTGTGCATGTACCAAGAAAGTATAACTGAATTTCGCAAGTGGGTCAACAAGAACTTTTTAAAGAAAACTATTTTTGTTGCGCACTTTGTACGATTTCCACTCCCCGACTCGCTCCAATTCTCGTTGCACCTGCTGAAACGTATGCTTTGACGTCTTCTAGCGTACGTATGCCTCCTGCAGCTTTAATCCCTACTTTTTCAGTAACGGACGCTCGCATCAATTGAACATCTTCTACTGTCGCACCGGTTGTTGAAAATCCTGTTGATGTTTTTACGTAATGAGCACCGGCTTTTTCTGCTAAACGACAAGCACGAACTTTTTCATCATCTGTTAACAGGGCTGTTTCAATAATTACTTTCACAATTGCTTTTGGAACAGCTGCTTCAACAACTGCACGAATATGTTTTTCAACGATTTCATCCTCGCCGCTTTTTAATGCACCGATCGGAATGACCATATCGATTTCTGTCGCTCCGTGACGGATTGCTTCTTTCGTTTCAAATGCTTTTACATCCGCAGTTTGCGCACCGAGAGGGAAACCGACCACTGTACAAACAGAGACCGATGAATCTTTCAGTTGTTTTGCCGCTTCTTTTACCCATAGCGGTTGAATGCAAACCGAAGCAAACTCATAATGTTTTGCTTCTTTACATATTTGAATAATCTCATCACGTGTTGCTTCTGGAGCGAGTAATGTATGGTCGATCCATTGAGCAATTTTCATATTGATCATCCTTTCGATTGTAAAAAAAGCTGTCTGATCGTCAAACGACTTCAGACAGCTTTTATTTTTAAACGAGTGCTTCCTCATCGACATCCATGACACGGACGAATTGTCCTTTACTGTATGGATAGCCTGGTTCAGTAATTTTTACTCGAACAATTTCACCAACCATCGATTCATCCGCTGGGAACACAACTTTTAAATAGTTGTCTGTATACCCTTCGTATAAACCTGATGATGGATCATCTTCAAATGGTGTTTCTGGAATGACTTCAAGTACTTCATCTTGATAACGTTTCGCATAGTCGAGTGCTAATTGATCGTTTAACTCGAGTAAACGGTGCACACGCTCTGTTTTCACATTTTTCGGTACTTGATCGGTCATACGCGCAGCAGGTGTTCCTGTACGCATTGAGTACGGGAAGACGTGTAATTCTGCAAAACGATGCTCTTTTACAAAGTTATACGTTTCCATAAACTCTTCTTCTGTTTCTCCTGGGAAACCGACGATGACATCTGAAGTAATCGCTAAATCTGGTAATACTTCGCGGAGACGCTCTAAACGTTCTGCGAAAAATTCCATCGTATATTTACGACGCATACGTTTTAAAACAGTATTCGAACCAGATTGTAACGGTACGTGTAAGTGGCGAACGACGATATTTGACTCTCGTAATACTTCAATCACTTCGTCTGTAATTTGACTCGCTTCAATCGAACTAATACGAATTCGTTTCAATCCTTTCACTTCTTTTTCTAAGTCGCGAAGAAGTGATGCTAAATTGTAATCTTTTAAATCCGAACCGTACCCTCCCGTATGAATTCCTGTTAAAACAATTTCTTTATAACCGGCTTCTACGAGTTGTTGCGCTTGCTTGATGACGTCTTCTGGTTTACGTGAGCGCATTAAGCCTCGTGCCCAAGGAATGATACAAAATGTACAGAAGTTGTTACATCCTTCTTGGATCTTCAATGATGCACGTGTACGATCTGTAAAATAAGGAACGTCTAACTCTTCGTACTCACGATTTTTCATAATGTTTCCAACTGCGTTAATCGGTTCTCGTGATGCTCGGAACTCTTCAATATAATCGATCATTTTTGAACGATCTTGCGTTCCAATGACGACATCGACTCCTGGAATTTCCATAATTTCAGCTGATGACGTTTGTGCATAACAACCTGTTACACAAACGACAGCATCAGGGTTTCGACGAATTGCTTGACGAATCGTTTGACGACTTTTACGATCTCCAGAGTTTGTTACTGTACATGTATTAATAACATAAACGTCACTCTTTTCTTCAAAGTCGACACGTTCATATCCTGCGTCTTTAAATAATTGCCAAATGGCCTCGGTTTCATAATGGTTTACTTTACATCCTAATGTGTGAAAAGCGACCGAAGACATATGGTTCACCTACTTTCTTTCAAATTCATAACTCACCGCACTGAGTACATATAAGGGTGCGGTTTCCGTCCGTAAAATACGCGGTCCTAAAGCGACAGGTTGGAAATCTCTTTCACGTAACCATTCTGCCTCTTCTTCCGCTATACCGCCTTCCGGTCCGAAAACAAAGAGTATCGAGTTACCATGATACACGTTTTGAAATTGGTCTGCAATCGTCTGATAGCCCTTTTTATTCGCTTCGACTTCATAGGCGAAAAAAAGGTGATCATACTCTTTTGCAATTTGTTCTAGTGCTTGCCACTCCGACAGCGCAGAAATAGCAGGCACTCGTAAACGATGGCTTTGCTCAGCCGCTTCTTTTGCAATCGTCTCTAAACGCTCGATATTTTTCTTTCGTTTTTTCTCGTCCCACTTCACGACAGAACGTTTCATCGGTGTTGCATAAAACGCATGCATCCCGAGTTCTGTCCCTTTTTGAACGATCCATTCCGGCTTTTTCCCTTTTGCTAATCCGCTGACAATTCCGATACGTACAGGTAATTCCGGTTGTTCGTCTCGTTCTTTTTGACACTCAATATACGGCGTCTTCTCTTCATAACGAACGATTCCATCATAAGAAATGCTGTCATAAACAGCAATAACTGCATCTCCTTCTTCCATTCGCATAACGCGAGCTACATGTTTTTCATCATCTTTTGATAATGTCCCGCGCATCTCTTCAAGGTGAGTTAAAAAGTAACGCTGCACGGCTGCACCTTCTTCTCTGCTACGACACCGATCCAATCTTCCATCGTTCGTACTTCATGAATGATAAAACCGATCGCTTCTAGCTGTTCGACTACTTTTTCTCTTTGGTTATCAATAATTCCTGACGTTAAAAATAGTCCGCCATCTGGTAAAGCATCGAATGCTTCTTGAGAAAATGACAAAATAATATCTGCTAAAATATTCGAAACAATAACAGTCGGTCGCTCAGTAACACCGTCTAATAAGTTGCCTTCTTGAACCTTTACTTGGCTAGATACAGCATTTAAAGCGACATTGCGCTTCGCTGAGTCAACAGCGACAGGATCTAAGTCAAGCCCTACTACTTGTTCAACACCGAGCTTCGCAGCGGCGATCGATAAAATTCCTGAACCACAACCTACATCAATGACGACATCTTCTTTTTCTACAAAATCTTCAAGCATTTGTAACGATAGTCGTGT
>JASKZX010000020.1 GCA_030147435.1 Savagea sp.
CTGTCATAAATAAGACGTCTGGATTTTCGCCTTTTTCTCGCAATGCTCGACGTTGATTCACACCGAAGCGGTGCTGCTCATCTGTAATGACATAACCGAGCCTTTGAAAAATGACATCTGGTTGAATTAAAGCATGCGTTCCTACGAGTAGGTCGATGTCTCCTGCAGCTAATTGCTCGAGTAATTGACGACGCGCTTTCGGTTTTGTCGATCCTGATAAAAAGGCAACTTGACAATCGAAAGGCTCTAACCAATTTGCCAATGTTTCCGCATGTTGTTCCGCTAAAATTTCTGTCGGTGCCATGAAAGCAGTTTGAAATCCTGCTGTAATGGCAGCATACAAAGTAACGGCAGCGACAGCTGTTTTTCCTGAACCGACATCACCTTGCAACAAACGATTCATGCGATAATCATTTTTCATATCGAAACAGATTTCATTGACGACACGCTTTTGAGCATCCGTCATTTCAAACGGTAGCGACTGAATAAAACGCTTTAATTCCGGTAAACGATAATCGATGATCGTTCCTTTTTCACCTTGTTTTCGTTTCTGTTTCATCGCCATCATTTTCAATTGAAAGAAAAATAATTCTTCATATGTAAATCGAGCATATGCTGCTTTTTGTGCCTCTTGACTCGTCGGGAAATGCAACATATGTAATGCTTCTTCTTTCGGTAACAATCGATAATGTTGAAGGAGCTCCTGAGGCAACGTTTCTTTCACTTGTCCTTTTACTGCTTCAAGCGCTTGTGCGATGAGTTGACGAAATGTTTTTTGTGGCAATTGACGTTTCAAATAATAGACAGGTTCAAAGTCGTCTAATGTCATCTCTTCATCAATCGCATAACGTTGAGCTGTAATCGTTTGACGTCCCCGGTCCCACTTTCCAGAAACCGTAATTTCTGTACCGAGAGTAAATTTATTTTTTAAATAATGTTGATTAAAAAACACGACACGAATAAGCGCATCCGCCGTTGCAAGTTGAAATTGTAGACGTGACCGTCGGGGCCCCATAAATGAAACAGTCGGTTCTTGTGCAATTTGTCCTCGCACCGTCACTTGTTCTCCATGTTCAACATAACGCACATCTTTTAACGTAAAATCTTCATGACGTGCTGGATAAAAATGAATGAGGTCTTCAATCGTATAAATTTGAAGGGCTGCTAACTTTTGATCCGTTGCAGGACCTACTCCTTTTAATTCACTCACCGGCGTCTGTAACGTTATCGACAACATTACCACCTCCTTCAATATGTTCTTGTTCATAGTGTACAACACTTTAATTATCGTGACAAAACAAGTACTTGAAAAATTAAAAAGGTATTTCCAATGAAAAAAGAGGATAGAATGTTCAAACATTCTCCTCCTCTTTCTTCTGTTTCTTGTGTATTATTCGACTGAAATGATATATGGATATAATGGTTGACGTCCTTCGTGAATTTCTACTTCGACATCTTCAAACTTCTCTTCAATTTTATCCGCTGCACGTTGCGCTTCTTCTTCCGTAATATCCTCTCCGTAAAGAAGCGTTACAATTTCATCGTACTCGTCAATTAATGCATCACATAACTGATCAAATGTTTCATCTAACGATGCATTTGACGTTACGATTTTGCCATCTTGAATTCCCATGAAATCATCTTTCGTAATTGTGACACCATCGATCGATGTGTCACGAACAGCGCTCGTAATTTGTCCTGTTTTCACATCTTGAATGACATCCGACATATACTCTGCGTTTTCTTCAACAGATGCTTCAGGATTAAATGCGAGAATTGCTGCAATCCCTTGTGGAATCGTACGTGTTTCAACGACTGCTGCTTCAATATCGAGCACTTCTGCTGCTTGTTTTGCAGCCATGACGATATTTTTGTTGTTCGGTAAAATTAATACACGCTCTGCACCGATTTGTTCAATCGCTTTTACGATATCTTCTGTCGACGGGTTCATCGTCTGTCCACCTTCGATGACATAAGATGCACCGATACTACGTAATAACTCAGCAATACCTGAGCCAAGTGCAACGGTTACGATCGCATAAGGATGTTGTTCAACGACTAACTCCTCTGACTTTTTCTCTGATAACTCTTTATTTTGCTCACGCATATTGTCAATCGCTAATTTTGTGAGTGAACCGTACTTTTGAGCGATATTTAAAGCTACTCCCGGTTGTTCCGTATGTACGTGTACACGTGCGACTTCATCATCTGAAATAATGAGTAATGAATCACCTAACTCACTTAAATCACGACGGAACTCTGTTTCAACGAATGGCTCTTTATCTTCTTCAAATAACACCATAAACTCTGTACAGTACCCGTAAACGATATCTTCTGGATTCATTACATCCGATACTGCTCGGTGATGTTCCGCTTGAACGAGATCTTCAATAGAAACCGTTTCTTCACGTTCTGGTAATTCTTCACCCTTTAAACTAGCGACAAACCCTTCGTATACGTATACGAGACCTTGTCCACCACTATCAACAACACCGACTTGTTTTAAAACAGGTAATAAATCAGGCGTACGCTCTAGTGATGCTTGTGCTTCTTTTAAAATAGCTTCCATAACGTCAACGACATTGTCTGTCGTTTGAGCGACTTCTACTCCTTTTGCAGCGGCATCTTTTGCCACTGTTAAAATTGTTCCTTCTACCGGCTTCATCACTGCTCTATAAGCAGTTTCTACCCCGTATTGCAATCCGTTTGCAAGCGTCTCAGCAGTTAATACTTCTTCATCTTTGATCGCTTGTGCGAACCCACGGAAAAGTTGAGATAAAATCACTCCAGAGTTTCCTCGCGCACCCATTAAAAGTCCTTTTGATAAAGCTTGCGCTGTTTTACCGACATGTGCTTCCGCGCGCTTCTCTGTTTCTTCTGCACCAGAAGTCATCGATAAATTCATATTCGTTCCTGTATCCCCATCTGGTACTGGGAAAACGTTCAGTGAGTCCACATAGTCCGCATTCGTATGTAACTGATGCGCACCCATACTCACCATTTCTGATAATTTCAAACCATCTATAGCATTCATTGAATTGAGCTCCTCCTTTTACACGTTTGTAACACGTACACCTTGTACGTAAACGTTCACTGCTCGTACTGTTAAACCGAGTACTTGCTTTAATGTATACATAACTGTCGATTGTACTTGATACGCCACTTCCGAAATTTTCGTACCATAACTGACGATGACGTATACATCGATATCAATTACGTCGTTTTCATTCCGAACGATTACACCTTTTGCGTAATTTTCTTTACGTAAAATATCTGTTAAACCGTCACGAATTTGATGTTTTGAAGCCATGCCGACAATTCCGTAACACCCCATCGCTGCTTCACCAACGACTTGTGCAATGACATCATTTGTAATATCGATCGTGCCGTGTTCATTTTTCATTTCGATGGACATAATGAGTCCCTCCTCTTAATCATGCTTTTCTTTTATTGTACTATATGAAACGTAGAATGAAAAGCATGCCGTCTTAATACCTGGTAGCAATCTTTTATTACTATGACATGATTTTTTCACACTGTAAAGGTTTTTCTCTTGAAAGACCGTAGAAAAAGGTTGCGATATTCTATCGACCTATGGTAGAGTGTTAGAGTATGGAAACAAACCGAAAGAAAACCGAGGAGGTAAGCAACATGTCAAAACAATGTTACGTTACAGGACGCAAAGCTGGTCGTGGAAATAAACGTTCACACGCATTAAACTCATCACGCCGTACATGGGGTGCAAACTTACAAAAAGTTCGTATTCTCGTTGACGGAAAACCTAAACGTGTTTGGGTTTCAGCACGTGCTTTAAAATCAGGTAAAGTACAACGCGTTTAATTATAAAAACTCCCTAAGTCGTTTCGGACGCTTTAGGGAGTTTTTTTAATACGATGAAAGCGAGGCTGACAAAAGTCGGCCTCGCTTTTATTTATGACTAATCACTGCTACGTACGACGTAAAGCGCTCCTGAGCCGATATGAACTTCTCCATACTCTTCCGTTAATTCATTGCTCGTAAAACGTGTCGTACCAAATGTTAATTCATCATTTGTCACTTCGTATAAAAAACCTTTTAATGTAACGTCTGTTACTTTCGGTGTCGCCGCGAAAAATGAAATGTATGGCCATTTCTCTTGCGACGGAATTAAACTACTTCCTTGTAAAGCGACAGCTAGATCATTTTTTTCATTTTGAATATGAAAACGTGTCTCTTTATGCGCTACTTGTAAACGATAGAGAAGTCGCATCATTGAAAACATATGATCTAATCTCCCGCAAGTAACTCCTGTAAATAACACGAGATCCGGCTGATAACGCATCGCATATTTACTTGCTAATTCGATATCTGTTTCATCTTTTGCTGCTTGATATTTATCGACATGTGAAACACTTTGTTCAATACGCTCATACTCTTCTTCAGTCACAGAATCAAAATCACCGATTGCTGCAACAGGTGTAATTCCTTGATCGAGTAATGTAAGTGTTCCGTGATCGACTCCAATAAATGTTGCCTCGCGTTCTACATAAGGCGTTAAATCGATCATCGCTTCTTCTTTACTTCCTCCGCAAATGATAACGATGTTCATAAAACGCTCTCTCCAGCACGCTTGATCGCTTGAAGTGCGCTTTCTCGGTCTTCTTTACCGAAAATAGCACTTCCAGCAACGAATACATTCGCGCCTGCTTTTACCGCATCTTTTACTGTTTCATCGTTAATTCCGCCGTCAATTTCAATATCGATCGATAATTGACGCTCATCGATGATTGCCTTTAACTCTTCTACTTTTTTCAATACTGACGGAATGAATTGTTGACCGCCAAACCCAGGGTTTACCGTCATAAATAAGACGAGATCAATCTCTTCTAAAATTGGCTCGATCGCACTTACTGGTGTATGTGGGTTTAAGACGACACCTGGCTTTGCTCCCGCTTGACGAATCTTTTGTAACGTACGGTGTAAGTGAGGATTTGCCTCAACATGAACTGTAATATAATCAGCGCCTGCTTTTGCGAACGCTTCAACGTATTGGTCCGCATTTTCAATCATTAAATGAACGTCAAGTGGTAAATCAGTAATTGGACGAATTGCATCGACAACGAGTGGACCCATCGTAATATTCGGTACGAAATGTCCGTCCATGACGTCTACATGAATCCAATCGGCTCCTGCGCGTTCTACTTCTTTAATTTCTTCTCCTAATTTTGAAAAATCTGCTGATAAAATAGATGGTGCAATTTTAATCATTATGAATACCTCGGCTTTCGATTCGTTATTTCTTCCATGAATTGATTGTAATGTTTATATCGGTGAGGAGCAATCGTTTCTTCTTCGACTCCTTGTTTCACTGCACATTTCGGTTCTTTTAAATGTAAACACCCTCGGAATTTACAATCATCTTGTACAGCGACAAACTCTTTAAAATGTAAACGAAGTTGTTCGCGTTCAATATGATCAAAGTCGAGCGAACTAAATCCTGGTGTATCTCCAAGCAATCCACCACCGAGGGGATGAAGTTCTACGTGACGCGTCGTATGACGACCTCGTCCTAACACTTCCGAAATTTCTGCGGTTTGAATTTGTAGGTCGGGTGCCCAACTATTCAGAAGCGTTGACTTTCCAACACCCGACTGTCCTGCGAGTACAGTCGTCTTTCCTTCAAAATAAGGTTGGACTTTTTCGAAAGAAAACGGGTCATCGATTGATGTTTCAAATGTTTGATACCCGATTGCCTCGTAATATGTTAAGTACTTGCGAACTTCTTGTAACGTTTCTTCACTCGCTAAATCAACTTTCGTTAAACAGATGATCGGATCAATACGATACGCTGAAAAACCTGTCAAAAAGCGATCGAGTAAATGGAGACTAAAATCCGGTTCTACGGCTGAAAAGACAACGATTGCTTGGTCGACATTCGCAATCGGTGGTCGAATAAGGGCATTTTTTCTCGGATGCACTTCTGTAATGAGTGCATCATTTTCCCCATCTTCTTCAATCGTGACATAATCTCCGACGAGCGGATGGATTTTTCTTTTTCGAAAAACTCCTCGCCCTGTCGCCCGAATTAATGCGTCACCTACTTTTACAAAGTAATGATCACGTTCAATTTTAAATATACGTCCTGTCGTCATAAATTCCTCCTATTTCGCTTCATCATAATCAAACATCTCTTCTTTTACGACGGTTGAACCGTTCATAATGCGATAGCCACCTCGTTCGCCGTCTTCTAATTCAACACTAATTTTCTTCTTCGTTTCTTTCGTAATTTCAAAACTTTCTACCGGATCAGTCATTGAATGATTGCGATCTTGTACGTAAATATGAATAAGTTGTGGCTCTGGATTTTCTTCATCTTCTACTTCGTAAGGAATCGTCACTGTTTTAACGATCATTTTTACAGGCTTTTTCTTTTCACCTTTTGATATTGTTACATCAATTGTGCCACCTTTACGAAGTTGTGTTCCTGCTTTTGGTGTTTGTGCTAATACACGTCCTGCTGCAACTTCATCCGAATATTCTTCTTTCGTAATGCGCACTTGAAACCCTGATTCTCTTGCGTAATTTTGTAATGCTTCTTCTGTAAAATTACTTAAGTCACTAACTGTTTTTACTTCTTCTCCTTTACTGACGATCAAATGAACCGTCGTCTCACTTGCAACGACTTCTTCACCAGGTGCTGGGGTTTGTTCTAAAACGATGCCTGGCTCTTCATCAGAATGTTGCTCGGAAATATCGATATGTTCAAAGTCGTAACGCTCAAGCATTTTTACGACTTGACGACTCTCTTTCCCTCGATAATCAGCCATCTCTAACGTTTCTTGTCCTGTACTCACATAGAGACGTACTTCGGCACCTTTTTCGCGCATTTCGCCAGCTTTCGGTACCATACGGAATACACGCCCTTCTTCTTGTTCATCAGAAGGTTCTTCTACTGTATCATCGAGTGCAAACCCTTCGCTCGTAATTTTCTCTTTCGCTACATCTTCTTCTAAACCGACGACATCTGGAATCGGATAGCGCTGTGATTGAGTAGCAAAAACGATGATCATAATAATTAAAAAGATGACGACACCTGCCGCTGCGACCCACCAACCTTTTTTCGATTTCTTCTTTGGCGCTTGTTCTTTCGGTTGAACTGTATCTTGCACCGGCGTTTCTTTCGGTATGTTGCGAATCGCAGGCATCACTTTCGTTGCATCGTCATCATACATTACTTCATACTTCGGTTCATTGAGACGCTCTGGAGAAAGTACTGTCAGTAAATCTTCATACATCTCATCTGCTGTTTGATAACGATCTGCTTCTTTTTTCGCTGTCGCTTTTAAAATTACATTCTCAACACTTTGAGGAATCGATGGATTTTGCACACGAATCGATGGCGTTTCCTCTTGCAAATGTTTTAATGCAATGGCAACTGCTGTCTCTGCTGAAAAGGGCAACTTCCCTGTTAACAACTCATAAAAAACGATACCGAGTGAATAAATGTCAGACTTTTTCGTCGCAATTCCTCCACGTGCTTGTTCAGGAGATAAATAGTGAACCGTTCCGATAATCGAATTCGTTTTTGTATGAGCGGTCGCATTAAGTGCCATCGCAATACCGAAGTCTGTAATTTTTACTTGAAACGACTCATCCATTAAAATGTTTTGTGGCTTAATATCTCGATGAATGATGCCATTATGATGCGCATGAGCAATCGCTGAAACAATTTGTTGCATAATCGGCACAGCTTGTTCAGGAGTGAGCGGTCCATTCGATTGAATGAAATGCTTCAACGTTTGACCGTGAATATATTCCATTACAAGATATTGATAACCGTCATCTTCACCGACATCATAAATATCGACAATATTCGGGTGAGATAAACTCGTTGCCGATAGAGCTTCTCGACGAAAACGTTTCGTGGATGCCTCTTCATCATCAAAGTCATAATGTAACACTTTGATCGCAACGTCTCGATTTAAAATCATATCGTGCGCTAAATAAACCCGAGACATGCCGCCTTCGCCGATTACTTGTTTCATTTCATATCGTTCATCTAAACGTTTTCCTATCATGATGGACCCACCTCCTCACTTCGAGCAAATGCGATGATTGAAATATTATCTTCGCCACCTCGTTCATTTGCTAAATGAATGAGTCGCTCTGTTCGGCGCTCCAATGAACTCTTTTCATTCATCACAGCGAGTATTTCATCATCGGTCACTTTATTCGTTAATCCATCCGTACATAATAAAATGTGAGAGACTTCGGTTAACGACTGTGCAAAAATATCTGCTTTCACTTTTTTGTCAGAACCGAGTGCTTGGACAATCCAGTTTTTCTTCGGATGATCGACCGCTTCTTCTTTTGTAATTGCCCCGCTATCAACGAGTGCATTCACAAATGAGTGATCTTTCGTTACGAGTTCGATCGCTTCATCATCGATAATATAAACGCGACTATCTCCGACATGTCCGATATACATCTCATTTTTCGTAATGACTGCAATATCTAATGTCGTACCCATTCCTTTATATCGTTTCTCTCTCGATGCTTTCACGTAAATCTTTTCATTTAATTCATCGATCACTTCTCGTAGCCACGATAGCCATTGCGCTGATGTTTCTGGCAACGACAACAATCGCTTCACTCGTTCTTCTAACAACTCAACAGCCATCGTACTTGCGACATCTCCCCCTAGATGTCCTCCCATACCGTCAGCAACGACAGCAATCGCAATTTGGTGTGACTCGGAAATGATGACTGCTGCGCGGTCTTCATTGACCGTTCGTACGCGCCCGATATGTGACCGTACTACGTAATTCATACAATCCCCCCTAGTTCGTTTTTTCAAATGTCGCAATGAAAAACCCATCACTTTCAACCGTATGTGGAAATAATTGAATGGCGCGCTCTTTCGTATTCAATACTTGTTGCAAGGGAGATGCGACGAGGGCCATTTCAGGATAATGCTTTTGAATTTTTTCAACGATTTGATCATTTTCTAATTGATCGATCGTACAAGTGCTGTAGACGAGTCGTCCTCCTTTTTTCAATAAAGGGATCGCTTCTTCAACGATTTGCCACTGCAAATGAGCGAGACGCTGAATGTCACGTTCTTCTCGTTCATATTTAATTTCAGGTTTTCGGCGAATGACACCAAATCCACTACACGGGGCGTCGATCAAAATGCGGTCGAATGATTCGTTTTCATAACGTTCACTTAACGAGCGACCATCTTGCACCGATGGGTGAATCGATGTAATTCCAAGACGCGCTGCTTGCTCTTTGATCGTCTCGATTTTATGTTCGTAAATATCATGAGCATAAATCGTTCCTTCGTTGTTCATTTTTTCTGCAATAAAAGCCGTTTTTCCACCAGGTGCTGCACAGACATCTAAAATCGTTTCTCCCCGCTGCGGATCTAAAGCGATGACAGGTAACATTGAACTTTCATCTTGTACCGAAAGAAGCCCCTCTCGAAAAGCTGCTGTTTGAGCAAAGTTTCCACTCGATGCCCGTAATGAAACGTCAGTGAGCGGACTTACTTCGCAATCAAATCCTTCTTCTTGTAAATGCATCGCCACTTGCTCGCGTGTTATTTTCATCGTATTGACACGCGCGGTCGATGGAGGGGGGACATTGTTCATTCGCGCAATATTTGTCGCTTCCTCTAGTCCGTACTGATAATACCAACGGCGAACGAGCCAAACAGGATGACTCGTTTCAATCGCCAAACGTTCGATCGGGTCTTTTATTTCATCAAATGAACGGAGAGGCTCGCGTAAAAACGAACGTAAAATGCCGTTGACGACGCCGCTTACTCGTTTCGTGTGACGTTTTTTACTAATGTTCACTGCTTCATGAACGACGGCATGAGACGGAATACG
>JASKZX010000082.1 GCA_030147435.1 Savagea sp.
CGTGCATCTCGTGAGTAATGAGTACAATCGTTATTCCGAGACGTTGATTAATATCGACGAGTAAATCCAAAATCGCATCCGTCGTCTCCGGGTCAAGCGCACTCGTCGCTTCATCTCCGAGTAACACATCCGGTTCATTCGCTAAAGCGCGCGCAATCCCGACACGTTGCTTCTGTCCACCCGATAACTCTGACGGATAAGCACTTTCTCGACCTTTCAATCCGACGAGCTCAATCAGTTCTAACACACGCGCTTTTCGCTTCTCTTTCGGAACACCTGCAATTTCTAACGGAAACGCAATATTATCAAATACTGTGCGCGACCAAAGTAAATTGAAATGTTGGAAAATCATACTCACTTTTTGGCGCGCCTGACGCAACTCTTTTTCCGACATATGAGAAACGTCCATTCCACCGACAGTTACAACACCTTCTGTCGGACGTTCTAAACCGTTCAACATACGGATCAGCGTACTTTTTCCGGCACCGCTATACCCGATAATACCGAAAATCTCCCCGCGGTCGATCGATAAATTAACATCGCGAACCGCAACGAGAGGCCCATTTTTTGTCGGATATACTTTACTTATATCTTTTAACTCAATCACGACGAATCGCCTCTTTCTTCTCTTTCATTTCGCTTCAAACAAAAAAATCCTTCCTACTTATGAAGTAGAAGGACAAATAATTAAACGCATTCTCCCTCTCATCTGCCAAAGACATGTCTTTGTGTGACGTAGCACCTTTCTACTTTCGTAGTGGTTGCTGGGCTTCATCGGGCACATCCCTCCACCGCTCTTCATAAGAGTGTAATATAACGCCAATCGTACCATTCAAGAAAAAGGACGTCAACTCTTTTTCTCAAAAAGTGATTAAGTATTGAATTGTTAAACCGATACGAACTATAATAGTATAGAAGCGTAAATTCGCTCGGTTACAATGTTTAATGAAACAATTATGCTACTATATAGAATGAGGTGATAAGATGAAAGGCAAATGGTCATTAGTGTTATGGATTCTTGGGCTTGTCACAGTTGTGGCACTTATCGGTAATACGATCCCAGCTGAAATTCCATTCGCTGGAAAACTCGGTATTACATTAATTACGATTGCAGCTGCAACGTGGATCGATCACGGGATTTACCGCTGGCGTAATGCAAGTTATTAATGATGAGTGAAAAAAGGTGTCCTCATGGGCATCTTTTTTCACATCCACACAGAAAGGGGACTTTTATGAAACGTTTGATTTCATCGATTGTCGTACTACTCGTCGCTTTCACATTGTTGTTACCGACGACGACACAGGCGAAATATCACGACGTCTCTCCTGCCTATGAAGATGCAGTTCAATATATGAACTCTGTCGGCATTCACGGTTTTTCAAAGCAAACTTTCGGAATTCATCATCCGATCAACCGAGGGGATGCGAGTATTTACATCGCAAAAACACTCGGCCTTTGGAACCCGAATGCTCCTGATGCTGGATTTACAGATATTCCATCGCATCGCCGTGACGTGAAAATAGCGACAAATACGCTACACGAAGCAGGAATTATGAATGGCGTCAGTGAAGGTTACTTCGGTTATGCGAACAATATGACACGCGGTCAACTGGCGATGCTTCTTTCACGTGAAGGAGCCTACAACTTATCAGGTGACCCGAAAACAGTTCCATTCACAGACGTACCAAGCACAATGAAACATGCAGTCGCAGGCCTTATCGATTCAAAAGCAACGAACGGAATTTCTAAAACGAAGTTCGGTTGGATGAACTCGATGAAGCGCGGTGACTTCGCACGAATGCTTTATGCATTGCGCGACTACCCTGTAGGACAAGCTCCAGAAGAACCTTCAACACCTGAAGAGCCTACAACACCTCCGGAAGAAGAGGAAGAGGATGAAGAGCAAGAAGGTGAAAATGAAGGCGTAGAAGAAGAGGAAGAGCAAGAAGGCGAGGAAGAAGAAACACCAACCCTTCCATCAGCACCTGAAGAAGGGATGCAAGAAGCAATTCGTCTAACATCTGATACACCAGGCTTCCAATGGGTAGAAGACAAACATTTCACAGCCGTTCATTTGAAAAAAGGACAAATCTTCCCGGTGACAAAAATCGGGGAAACGCATTATTTCGTCGCTTTCGGTCAAACGACAATCGGCATTCCGAAACATGCTGCCGAACAAATCGAACCCGTAAAAGAAGTACCATTTACAAAGACGAAACAAACACGCCTCACGACAAAACGTGCGCCGATGTATGCCGATAAACAAAAGAACGAATTGATCGGTCATGTCGAAAAAGATATTCGACTCATTCTTTTAGGGTCTGATGCACAATTTGACAAAATTCAAATCGGCGATCGACATGCCTACGTTCCACGAACGCATACGATGGCGGACTCAGGAGTACCGGTTCTCATGTATCACCATATGGTGAAAAATCGTCACTTAACGGATCAGAAAAACAACCGGATGGTCATCGACGTGAAACAATTCGAAGAACAAATCGATTATTTAGTCCGCAATAACTGGACACCGATTTCACTCGATACATTCAAAAAATGGCGTTACGGTAGTCAAGACTTACCGAAACGTGTCGTCTTACTCACGTTTGATGACGGAATTTTATCAACGGCGCGTTACGCATACCCAATTTTGAAAAAACATAATATGCCGGCGGTGTCATTCGTTATTACAGGAAAAATTCGTCAACAAGCAGAACCGTGGAATCCGAATACGTTACAAAATGTAGGAATTAAAGAAATTAAAGAAACGAAAGATTTATTTGACTATCAACACCATAGTCATTACTTCCATACATTTGAAATCGGACGCCCTGGAATTGGAAAAATGATGACACGTTCAAAAGAAGAAATCATCGAAGACTTAGAAGCAGG
>JASKZX010000097.1 GCA_030147435.1 Savagea sp.
TATACGTTTGAAGAAGGAAAGAAAGTGTATATTGAAGCGCGTGTAGAAGAAGAAAATATCGCTCTATCCGTGCGCGATGAAGGAATCGGCATTCCAGCGAGTGACTTAAAACGAATTCGCCGACCGTTTTTCACAGGAGAAAATGGTCGCCTCACGGGAGAGTCAACAGGAATGGGTCTTTATATCGCACAAGAAGTATGTACACGTCTCGGACATGATTTTACTGTAGATAGTGTACGTGGCGAAGGAACGACGATGACGGTACATTTCCGTATCGATGAAGGAGGAACAATTGATGAACGACGACCGACCGATCATTCAGCTCAAACAATTGACGAAGATTTATGAAGGAAAAGTAATGCACCGCGCATTGAACCGACTCGACTTCGAAGTAGAAGAAGGAGAGTTCGTCGCAGTTATGGGGCCTTCTGGAAGTGGGAAAACGACGCTTTTAAACATTATCGCAACAGTCGACGAACCGACTTATGGTGATGTGTGGATCGATGGTATTCAACCGGAACGATTATCGGAAGAAGCGCTCGCTCAATTTCGTCGCCGTAATTTCGGTTTCGTTTTCCAAGCGATTCATTTGCTTCAAATGTTAACGGTGGAAGAAAATATCGTCTTACCACTTACTCTTGATCATTTACCTGTACAAGAAATGGAGCGCCGTTTAAAAATAGTTGCAGATGCCTTACATTTGCACGACATTTTAGATCGTCGTCCGTATGAATTATCTGGTGGCCAAGCGCAGCAAACAGCGATTGGACGAGCGGTCATTCATCAGCCGAAAATTATTTTAGCCGATGAACCGACAGGAAACTTAGATTCGCAAGCGGCAAAAAATGTATTAGAACTGTTGACAGAAATTAATGAAACGCGTGGAACGACGATGGTCATGGTGACGCATGATCCGGTAGCAGCGAGTTACTGCGACCGTGTGTTATTTATTAAAGACGGACAATTTTTCAACGAACTGTATCGCGACGAACATCGTCAAACATTTTTCCAACGGATTTTAAACGTTTTATCATTACTCGGCGGACAAGTTCAAGAGCTTCGTCATTTGTAAAAGGAGGCTATTATGACGTTTCAACAGTTTGCACTTCGGAATGTCGTTCGTAATCGACGAGCATACGCAGCATTTTTTATGGCGAGTGTTTTTTCCGTCATGGTATTCTTTTTATTTTCAATGTTGCTTTTTCACCCGTCGATTGAAAACCGGTTTTTACGCGAAATCGCATTTTTCGGAATGGGCATTTCAGAAGTAATTTTATATGTTTTCACATTGTTTTTCTTATTTTATTCGATGCGTGCCTTTTTACAAGCACGTTCGACAGAGTTCGGTGTACTGATCCAGCTCGGGATGTCGAACAAACAGTTGAATCGACTCATCTTTATTGAAACGATGTTTATCGGTGTTGCAGCGATCATTGCGGGTCTTTTTTTCGGGCTCATTTTTACGAAGTTTTTCTTCATGCTCGTGCGTGAAATTGTCGCTGTCCCGAGCTTACCTTTTTATTTGTCGTGGAAGCCATTTGCATTAACGATCGGTGCTTTTGTGAGTTCATTTGTTCTCATTGCGATTATCGCACCGCGTTTTATTAAAAAAGCACCGATCAATGAACTCGTCCAAGAAGAGACTGAGACGAGTCGAGCAGAAGAATTTTCGTCTATTCGTGCGACACTCGGACTCTTTTTACTCGCTGCCGCGTATACGTTTGCGCTCACGGTACAAAATACGCACATTATTGCGTTTATTTTATATTTCCCGCCGTTATTATTAATCGGGACGTATTTATTTTTTACAGATACACTTCCTTTCTTATTTGAATGGCTCCGGCAGAAAAAATCGTTTTATTGGCGCCATTTTTATTTACTTTCTGTAACGGAAGGAATTATCCGATTAAAAGAAAATGCGCGGATGTTTTTCATCGTGACGATCGTATCGACTGTTGCGTTTATGTCGGTCGGTGTCCTCGCTTCATTGACATCGTTTGCATCTCAATACCGAGCAGTCAATCCGCTCGGCCTCGTCTATAAAAGTGAACCGAACAACCCGTACGAATGGGTACATGTCGGGGGACTTGTGAAAGAATTAGAAGAAGAAGGAATCGACTACGAACTGATCCGGATGCGGGCGTATGAGCAACAATCGACTGCAACGCGATTACCAGTGACAATTATTGATGAACAGCCGATGAATGTGCTCGCTCGTCTCGGAGGGAAAGAGACGCATTTTTTAAAGCGAGGGGAAGCGGTCTTTTTACCACCGACTGCAAGTGCTGAAGAGAAGTTACGTCAAGAGGAAACGTCGACGTGGTTAGAGCCAGCGCATATACCTGTGCATATTAAAGGGTCGTATAGTAGTGAGTTATTACCAGCGAATGCGATCGGCACGAATGCGATCGTATTGAATCATTACGATTTCACTCGTTTAGAAGAAACATTACCTCGTGCGATTCCGAATGGATTTACGTATTATGCGTTCGTCATTTCGGATTGGCAACGAACAGAAACGATCGGACGTGTCATTGAAGAAACGTATGCTGCGACAGGGATGATTCGAGGACTTCCTTTTACATTTGATAACCCCGGAGCGAATTATGCGATTTTACGGATGACATTTTCGTTACTTCTATTTATCGGGTTATTGTTAGCAGGAGTTCTTTTCCTCGCAGCGGGAAGTTTTATTTACTTCCGATTGTACACATCACTCGACCGAGAGCGTAGAGAGTTCTCCGTGTTAAAACGACTCGGAATGACGACGAAAGAATTTAAAAAAGTAGTGAACCGTCAACTTATTCCGCAGTTTTTCTTCCCGTGGGGAATTGCGCTCATGCATAGCGCATTTGCTTTTTTCGCTTTACAAAAAATATGGGAAACACTTGCCGAAATTTCTATCGCTAAAGAGATGATTCTCGTATTAGCAGGCTTTACGTTATTACAATACATTTACTTTTACTTAATACGTTGGCGTTACCTCGTTCACGTGACGACGCCGAGATAAGGAGAGATTAGTTTGGTTGATGAAATCGTTCAAACGCAAGCAGAAAAGACATCGGAGCGAATTGCTTATATCGAAGGGGACCGAACGATTACGTATCGTGATTTCAATCGTTCGATCGATGCGCTCGCTCACTTTTTTGTGCAACAAGGGATTCAAAAAGGAGATCACGTCGCTTTATTGTTAGGAAATGAGCCGATAATGTTAGAGGCGATGTATAGTTTGTTTCGTATCGGCGCAGTGGCGATTCCCGTGAATCCGCATTATCCTGTGCGCGATATCGTGTATATTGTCGAGCAAAGTGAAGCGGTCGCGGTGATCAGCTATGAAGAGATATTGAAACCGTTAAAAGAGGACCCAATTGTTCAACATGTGACGTATTGGGCGGTCGACCGCGGGGACCTTCGTGTAGAAGAAGGAAAACGAGCGCCTCATATAGCGCGTAAGCCGACAGATGTAGCGATGATTTTATATACATCGGGTACGACAGGACGCGCAAAAGGAGCGATGTTGACGCATGAAAATATTTATGCGAACGCTCGGGACTTCGGAACGTCACTCGAATACGACGGCGATGACCGGGTCATTGCGACACTTCCGATTTTTCATGCATTCGCTTTAACGGTCGTCGTTCATGCGCCACTTATTCGAGGAGCGAGCCTCATTCTCGTCCCGTCATTTAGTCCGCGTTACGTATTAGATGTTGCTGAGCGACACGAGGCGACTGTTTTTGCCGGTGTTCCGACGATGTATCACTTTTTAACAGAGTATGCGAAAGAACATCAACGCGAAGAAGCATTTCGCACGATTCGTGTAGCAATCTCTGGAGGTTCTTCGATGCCTGTAGCGATGCTTGATGCTTTTGAGTCGACATTCGGCGTTCGAATATCAGAAGGTTACGGATTATCGGAAGCGTCTCCTGTTACGAGTTTTAATCCGCTCGACCGGGAGCGAATCCCTGGTTCTGTCGGACAACCGATCGCAAATGTCGAACAAAAAATTGTCGACGCGGATGGAAACGAAGTCCCGCATGGTGAAATCGGTGAGTTGATCGTCAGAGGACCGAATGTGATGAAAGGGTATTACAATGACGAAGAAGCGACAGCGCGAGTCTTGAAAAATGGATGGCTCTATACCGGTGACTTAGCGCGCCGTGATAAAGAAGGATATTTTTACATTATCGACCGGAAAGACGATTTAATGATCGTCGGAGGCAATAATGTATATCCTCGGGAAGTCGAAGAAGCACTCTATGCGTTAGAAGAAGTAAAAGAAGCAGCAGTCGTCGGTGTAGAAGACTGGGATTACGGGGAAGTGCCTGCAGCGTATGTCGTCTTTCGAACAACACCTCTTTCGGTAGAAGAAGTGAGACGCCGATTAGCAGAAACATTAGCAACGTACAAATTACCGCGCTACGTGTACGCCTTAGAAACCCTTCCGAAAAGTGCGACAGGAAAAGTATTGCGTCATGCTTTGCGCAAACGATAAAGAAGTTGCTAGCTCGTCTAGCAACTTTTTTTGTATGCGTATTGAATTGTACGAAAATTTCCACAAAAGAAAAGATGTTATCTAGTATACTGAGACGTATACTTTCTGAAGGTTATTGACGAAAGGGATTGAATGATTATACGTATTCATGTATAATCACGAGAAAATTATATGAGGGGAACGATTGAGAATGAGAAGAGAAAGAGACTTTTTAGGGGTTAAAGAAGTGCCGGAAGATGCGTATTACGGCGTACAAACGATGAGAGCAGTAGAAAACTTTCCAATCACAGGGCATCCGGTGTCGGCCGCGTTTATTCGAGCGCTCGCCTATGTGAAAAAAGCGTCAGCGCTTGCTAATGTAGATGCAGGGTTTTTAGATAAAGAGATTGGTGAAGCGATTGCGCGCGCAGCGGATGAAGTGATTGAAGGAAAGTTACACGACCAATTTATCGTCGATGCGATTCAAGGCGGTGCAGGGACGTCGACGAATATGAATACGAATGAAGTGCTCGCTAATCGTGCATTAGAAATACTCGGCTATGAAAAAGGACGCTACGACGTGATCAGTCCGAATTCACATGTCAACATGTCACAATCGACGAACGACGTCTTCCCGACAGCGATGCACGTTTCAATCTTAATGGAAGCACCTGCACTTTTACGAGCGCTCGACCGGTTAGAAGCGACATTTCGAGCAAAAGGTGAAGCATTTGCTCCGTACATTAAAATGGGACGCACGCATTTACAAGATGCAGTGCCGATTCGACTCGGCCAAGAATTTCAAGCGTATGCGAATGTCGTTCAAAGAGGACGCCGACGCATCGCAGAGTCGCTTGAAGATTTACACGAAATTAATTTAGGAGCGACAGCAGTCGGTACAGGGCTAAACGCAGA
>JASKZX010000089.1 GCA_030147435.1 Savagea sp.
AGCTCTCGAGGAAGAAAAACAGTCCGACGAAGCCGATGATGAGGAAGAGTCGACATTACCATTTAATGTGTTAATGTTATCATCTGATAAGCGAAAGTTAGAAATGGCTGAAAAAATAAAACGAGCTAGACGAAATGTATAGAAAACCGTATAATTAATAATATTACAATATAAGATTCTTATGAAAAAATGATAAATTTTAATAGGGAATTGAAAGTCCCGGGAGGTAACGACATGACATTGTACCATTTTGTAGGAATTAAAGGATCCGGGATGAGCGCTCTCGCACAAATCCTTTATGATGCAGGAAATGAAGTTCAAGGCTCAGATATAGAAAAATACTTTTTTACAGAAGAAGCATTGCGTGAAAAAAATATAGTAATGCTCCCTTTTGATGAAGCAAATATAAAAGAAGGAATGACCGTAATTGCAGGAAATGCGTTTCCAGATACACATCCAGAAATTGTACGCGCTCATGAAATCGGTGTTCCAGTAATCCGTTATCATAAGTTTTTAGGAGAATATATGGACCAATTCACAACGGTGAGTGTAACAGGAACACATGGTAAAACATCGACGACTGGTCTACTCGCTCACGTAATGAATGGCGCAGCTCCTACCGCTTATTTGATCGGAGACGGTACAGGATTCGGTGCAAAGGATGCTGAATACTTTGCCTTTGAAGCGTGCGAATATAAACGTCATTTTTTAGCGTATCATCCAGACTATACAATTATTACGAATATTGATTTTGATCACCCCGATTACTTTAAAGATTTAGATGACGTTCTCGATGCATTTAATGAAATGGCACGTCAAGTGAAAAAAGCGATTATTGCTTGTGGGGATGATGAGAACTTACAAAAAATTCAAGCGAACGTTCCGATGGTCTATTATGGGTTCGATCCGATGAATGATTTCTCTGCTCGAAATATTGAGAAATCAGCAGAAGGCACATCATTTGATGTCGTTATTCGTAATGAGTTTTATAGCCGATTTACCATTCCGATGCCAGGCGATCACGCAATATTAAATGCTTTGGCAGTTATTGCGACTTGTCATTATGAAGGAATCGATGTAGAAGTCATTCAGGAACGTTTACGTACATTTGGCGGAGTGAAACGCCGATTCACTGAAAAAAATGTTGCAGGCATTCCGATCGTAGACGATTATGCTCATCACCCGACAGAAATTCGTGTGACGTTGCAATCAGCACGCCAAAAATACCCTGACCATCGTGTTGTTGCAGTATTCCAACCGCATACATTTACGCGTACAGCAGCGCTACTTGATGATTTCGCAGAAGCGTTACAACGTGCAGATGATGTTTACTTATGTGATATTTTCGGTTCAGCACGTGAAGATAGAGGAACGTTAACGGTAGAAGATTTAATTCATGAAATTCCAGGAGCAGAAAAGTTAGAGTTAGATGAAACAGAAAAGTTATTAAACGATGAAAAAAGCGTTTATCTTTTCATGGGTGCAGGGGACGTGCCGAAATATGCGAAAGCATTCGAAGAAGTCATTATGGAAAAAAACTCTAAATAGTGCTAACGTAATAACTAGACAAACAGTTTTGTCTGCTTCAAAGTAGGGTATGTAACTACTACGCATTCATCTAAAAGGGAGGGAAACAAATGATTAACTTGTTACACGTCGCAGCGTTTATTGCAGCATTTGGTTTTTTAGTATTATCGATTAGTTTAGCAGTTATGTTTTGGTCATTAAAAGATACGTTAAAAATTGTTGCAGGAACATTAGAAGATGTATCTGGCCAAATGGAAGGTATTACACGTGAAACGACAGAATTGCTACATAAAACGAATGAATTAACAGCAGATATTCAAGGAAAAACAGAAAAGTTAGATACTGTTTTTGATGCACTTCAAGGTGTTGGAAAATCTGTTGGTGAATTAAATTCATCTATGAATGAAGTATCGCACTCTGTTGTACACGAAGCGAACAAAAACAGTGATAAAATTGCACAAGCGGTTCAATGGGGTACAGTTTTAATTAACTTATTCCAAAAAGCGCGTTCAGTGAAAGAAGACGAACGTGGCTGGAAACGTTACGATGCATAAGTGATGGAAGGAGGAAATTAAGATGTCAACACAGAAATATGAAAATAGTTTTGGCAACCCGTCTCATTTACCTGCGAACTATGAGCATCGCCCATCACGAAAAGATGCAGAAAAACGCTCAGCTTCTACTGGAAGTGTCGTCGGCACATTTATCGTTGGCGCTTTACTTGGAAGTGCAGTTGGTGCAGCTACAGCTCTTTTCTTCGCTCCAAAGTCTGGACGTGAGTTACGTGAAGAGATGAACGAACAAACGGAAGGAATTCGGATGAAAAGTATTGAACTAACTGCTATGGCAAAAGAGAAAGCGAGTGAATTAACAGAAGCTGCTAAAGAAACAGCTGATGGTTTCACTCGTAAGTTTAAAAACGATGAACCTCTTCTTCCGACAGACGAAGGTACAGTCTCTGAAGAAGATGAAATGTTAGAGATTACTCCAGAGAAGTGAAAAAAAGTAACGAGAGATAGAAAACTCTCGTTACTTTTTTATTTTTCATTCGGTTCTATAATATATGTTGGAGTTTTTACACAATTCCTTCGGATTTGCAGGCTTGCCACGGGCTCGCTCTTCAACTTCCCAAGCAAGTTTTCTCGGGAACTTGCTTGGGTGATTTTCAGAGCTCGCGATTCCGCAGGCGTCCGCAAATCCATACGGAATTGTGAGTATAACATTTCGACCAGTGGTCGAAAATATTCAAAAAGGGTAACAAAAAAAGGACATCCTTTGATAGAATTAAAGTTAGCAAACCAAATTCTAAAGGAGTGTCCTTATGTTTAAAGATTATACTATGAACCAATTAGTTTTGCCAATAGATTTAGAAGTTTCTTTACAAGAAAATGATATTGCTTTTCATATTCATCATTTAGTAGAGAGTATTCCAAAAGAAGCCTTTCGACCATTTTTCAAGAACAATGGCTGTCCTGCATATGATCCTCGAATGATGTTAAAAATTATTTTATGCGGTTATACGCAATCAGCTTTTTCTGGAAGAAAAATTGAAGCGTTGCTTCATGATAGTTTGCGGATGATGTGGCTTGCGCAGCAACAAAAGCCAAGTTATCGAACAATCAACAGATTTCGTGTAAATCCTCATGTACAAGAGTTATTACGTCAGTGCTTTGTTCAATTTCGAAGTCACTTAGTGAAAGAAAAAATGATTAAAGAAGAAGCTATCTTTATTGATGGTACAAAAATTGAAGCAAATGCTAATAAGTTTTCATTTGTATGGAAACGTTCTGTTGATCGTTATCAAAAGAGTTTGATTGAAAAGTCTAATGAATTGTATGAAGAACTCCTTCAAGAACAAATCATTCCAGAAATAGCACGTGAAAGTTCAGAAGAACTTTCAACAAAAGAGCTTGAAACAATTGCTGAAAAAGTAAATGATGTTGTTGTTGATTATACAAATCAAATCGATCAATCTGAAGATGTAGAAAAAAGAAAGCAGCTTCGTAGTGAACGAAAGTATCCAAAACAAGTTTATAAAAAGATGATAGATATGATTCGACGTAAGAAGAACTACCACAAACATCAACAAATTTTCAAGCAACGTAATAGTTATTCTAAAACGGATCATGACGCTACTTTTATGCGAATGAAAGATGATTATATGAGAAATGGACAGTTAAAAGCTGGATACAATGTTCAAGTAGCAACCGAAGGTCAATATGCATTAGCTTATGATATTTTTCCAAATCCTACAGATACACGTACATTGATACCTTTTTTAGAAAGGATCAAAAAGAACTTCTTTGAACTTCCTCCCTATATCGTAGCCGATGCTGGATATGGAAGTGAGCTGAACTATAACGAAGTATTAATGACATATAAGAGAGTACCTTTAATTACCTATGGAAGCTATAGAAAAGAACAAAAGAGATCATTTAAAAAAGATTTATTTAATAAAGCGAATTGGCCTTATGATATAGAACATGACTATTATACTTGTCCTAACGGACAAAAATTATTTTTCTCATTTTTATCTAAACATAAAGATTCTTATGGTTTTCAAAGAAACTTTAAAGTTTATGAATGTGAAAGTTGTGATAGTTGTCCACTTCGTTCATCTTGTACAAAAGCAAAAGAGGGGAATAACCGTAAAATTTATGTAAATGAAACATGGGAACAACAAAAAGAATATATCAAAGAATTGCTTTCTGAAGATCAAATCAACGCCATTTATAAACAAAGAAAAGTGGATGTTGAACCATTTTTTGGTTTTCTGAAGGCTAATTTGTCGTTCAATCGGTTTTCTGTCCGAACAGAACCGAAGGTTCGACAAGAGTTAGGGTTCGCATTAATGGCAGTGAACTTAAGAAAGTTCACTGCTCAACTTCTAAAATATTTCGATTCAATTAAAAAGACACTTGAATTTTTCATCATTCAAGTGTCTTTTCTTATTTAGAGACTGTTTTGTCCCAGCCTCTTTTTATATTTGTAATCATTTACCAAATTAAAAACCTAATAGACGACGGAAATAGCTAGAGTACGATTGACTCACTGGCACTTCTTCGCCATCTTTCATACGTAAAATGAAAGTCGAGTGTGTATCAGGATAAATTTCATCGATTTGATGAATGTTTACGATAAATGATCGATGGC